>CAZBKV010000322.1:0-3689 GCA_964492575.1 uncultured Verrucomicrobiota bacterium
GGACAGCGCGCCCTACCTTTCAATTCCCGTTCGAATGCTCAGGGACAGGTAGGATGGCTTATCCTCAAGCCGCCGTAAGAAATTCCTTTTTATCCCCCAACCCCGTTACGGTCATGTCCTCGATCTGGCGTCTTTTTCTCTCCTAGGAAGCCTTCTCTTCAAACGCCCTAGCCGATTTTTCGGATGAGTTTAGAGCTTTTCCACCGTCTGGATGTCGGTCGCTACAAGGCTTCCGCTCCCAAAGCGTAAAGCAATCAGGGATCCGGGGAAGGCGGAAACTGACGGATATGGGAGTAACGTTTATATGTCTCCCAAATATCCGGATTCGGTCCCACCACACGGGGATCTCCAGTTTTCCGTAGCGTTTCTTCCAATACCGTCCGAAGCCGGTGGAGGACATCCCTGTAATTAGGATCACCGGCTAGATTATGGATGCAGGCGGGATCTTTTTGGATGTCATACAGTTCCTCAGCCGGTCGTTTAGCAACGGCAAGCTGAAGATAGCGACTGTACCGAGGATCCTTTGCATGCTGTACAAGGAACGTCAGCGTAGGGCTGCGATCAATGTCATGGTAAGCTCCGTTCATCGGTCCCAAACGACCTGGGGCCACGTATTCTTGTGGATCTCCCGCAGGCCAGCGGTCCGGTTTGAAATTTCGAATGTAGAGAAAACGCTGCGTTCGAACTACTCGGCAGGGATATCCCAAATTTTTATAACGCGAGGAGGAATGACGCTCCCGGCCGGCAAAGACGTACTTCCTCTGATCCGGTTCCACCCAACCTTCCCGGTTCGATTCCAGAAGTGGAAGCAGGCTACGACCCACCGGGCCTAATTTCGGATCCCCTGCAAACGGATGCCGAACCCCTGCAGCATCGAGAATCGTAGCCGTCAGATCCACAAATCCCACTAAGTCCTTCACCACCCGTCCTCCCGGAACCTTTGCCGGCCAGCAGATCGCCAGCGGCATATGAATTCCATATTCGTAAAGATTCGCCTTTGCCCTGGGGAAAGGCATTCCGTTATCTGAAGTGACAATAATCAGCGTGTTGTCCAGCTCCCCTTCTTTTTCCAAAAGATCCAGCATGCGAGCCAGATGACGATCAAACCATTCGATTTCGACAAGGTAATCCAGGATGTCCGATCGAACCTCCGGCACATCCGGTAAAAAGGCCGGGACCCGAACCTCTTCCAGCCGTTTGCCAGCTTTCAGACCGGATCCAGCCTGATAACTCCGATGAGGTTCATGGGCTCCATACCAGAAACAGAAGGGACGGCCTTTCGGTCGACGTGCCAAAAAGTCCGCAAAATTCGCCGCATAGTCCGTGTGGCTGATCCCTTTCCAAGGGGGAGTGATCTTTCGACGATTAAACGCCGGTCCTGCCGGATTTCGCTTTCGGCCACTTACACGCCAATTCCCTGGTGCCCAACCTTTTCCGGTATAACCGACCCAGTATCCCTGTTGTTCCAAAAGATCCGGAAACGTCACAAATTTCTTCGGAAACGAACTGGCATGGGTTCCAGCCTGTTCTAACATCCAATGATGCAGCCCGGTCAAAAGAGAGGCTCGACTCGGACTGCATCCAGGCGAAGGACAAAAACCATTCAAAAACAACACCCCCATCTGTGCGACTCGATCAAATGCTGGGGTATGGACCGCCCGACATCCGTAAGCGGAGGCATGGACCCAAGTCTGATCGTCTGAGATCGCAATCAGAATATTGGGTCGTCGATGGGTTGCAGCTTGCGTACTCGCAGCAGCCAGGAAACCGAAGATCAAGATAAAGCCCCGCCTCAAAACAATCGGCTTTCTCATAAATCCCTCCTTTTTCTCTCTGGTCATTTAAAAGCCTACTAATCCTACGCTTCAAAAGGCAAGGATTTTCTTTGGCATCGGTCAAAGAACTGCCCTCGAATGAAAAATTCAGAAAGGCAAAAATTTCGAAAAGGTAGGACGCGCTGTCCTCAGCACGCCGAAAGCGCAACGAATGATTTGCAGCGGTCTTCTGGAGGGACAGACCACCCTACCTTTTCTTATCCCTTTGGGGACAAAATTTGACGGATGCCTTTTCTTCTTCCGAATACGTTGGCATTGAATTCACGATTTTAGCCCACAAATGCCGAAATGAAAACAAGAGAATCGAAGGGAATCGGAAGAAGGAAGTCTTCACCGCCCCTTCATGAGGAGCAGCTCGACGGCTCCGGTAGAACCGGAAAGACACACAAGGATGTATCATCCTATGGGTTAAAGTGTGGCCTTTTTAGCCGGCCTATGGCCCTTCGCTAAAGAAAAGCAGATAGTGTGCGTTGGCTCTTACGGACCGGAGAGAGAAAAATAACCAACACCTCACCTCGTGTGGTTTGGAGACAAACCGCCCTTCTAATCATGCAGGGGTGCTGTCAATTCTTTTCTTCCCCTTTCAAAAAAGCAGAGAGTGGATCAATGCCAAGAAAATTCCTCTAGGACACGGTGAACTTCTTCCACTCAGAGGCATGATCATCAAAGCCACACGGCTCGCTTGGAAGGGTGTGGAAAGAGAGAAGGCGGAAGTCTCTTTGTTTTCCGTTTCCGCTTTTACCGCCTGGAAAAATGGAGCAAAAAGTGCTTGGCAAAAGATTCTTAAGTTTGTTAAGAATGTAAGAGGTTGAGTTTTATAACAGTTTCACAAAGAGAGAGGAGAGGAAGATGTCGAGTGCAACTTTAGGTGTAATCGTAGGGAATCGGGGTTTTTTCCCTGATCATCTTTGTGGTGAAGGGCGACAACGGATTTTGAAGGTCCTGGAGAGACTGGGCCTTGAGCCTATCATCTTGTCGACCACGGATACCAAATTCGGAGCTGTGGAGACCGCTCAAGATGCCCAGAAATGTGCGGAACTATTTCGAAGACATGCAGATCGAATCGAGGGAATCCTAGTGACCTTGCCGAATTTTGGAGACGAGCAAGCAGTGGCGGATGTTATCCGGAATTCGGGTTTAAAGGTCCCGGTGTTGATTCATGCTTTTAACGATGAAATTGGGCGGATGTCGATTCAAGACCGTCGGGATAGCTTTTGTGGCAAGATTTCTGTATGCAATAACCTTTACCAATATGGAATTCCTTTTACCCTAACCCGCCTCCACACCGTCGCACCGGAACACCCGTCCTTTGAACAAGACTTAAAGGACTTTGTAGTCACCTGCCGGGTGGTCCGATCTTTGAAAGGGTTACGAATTGGGGCCCTTGGGACAAGACCCGCAGCATTTAAGACCGTCCGGTACTCCGAAAAATTACTCGAACGGTCTGGTATCTCGGTAGAGACACTTGATCTGTATGACCTGTTAAATCGAGTGGAGAAACGGAATGACCAAGATCCTGCTGTTCAAGCCAAATTAGCGGAAATCCGTGAATATGCTATTACAACGGAGGTCCCGAAACAAGCCCTCCTGAAGATGGCGAAATTAGGGGCAGAGATCGATCGTTGGATGCAAGAATCGCAACTTCATATCACAGCCATTCAATGTTGGACTGCTTTGGAAACCTATTTCGGGGTGGTTCCATGTGCCCTTATGAGCATGATGAGCCAAAAAGGAAGAAGCAGCGCTTGTGAGACGGACGTCATGGGAGCCATTTCGATGCACATCCTTAACTCCGCAAGTGAACTCCCCAGTGCGTTGGTCGATTGGAATAATAACTATGGAGATGACCCAGAC
>CAZBKV010000323.1:0-3681 GCA_964492575.1 uncultured Verrucomicrobiota bacterium
TCGTCCGGGAACACGTCTCTGTCAATGGCAAGGACAGGCCAATGAGATTCTCCTGCGGGATCTGTCGGCGCTTGGCATAATACCGTGCGATCTTCCCGGAAAAGGGGTCCTCCGTGTTGTAAACCACCACGGTCCATGCGGCCTCCAGCCGTGACGCCGTGCATACCGTTGCCCCCATCCACACGCCCAAAACCCCAAACGCCAAGCCCCAGCTAAACCTCTTCCACCAACAAGCCTTCCCATCGATGTTTCTGCCAGGAACCATCCTTCTTCCTCCTTTTTCGGTTTGCTTGGTTGGACGATCGGACTACGTAACCTGTTTTGTCTCCTTTTCTGTTACTCCACCTTGCCTCGCATCCCGTCGTAAGCCAGACAAACCCCCTTCGGTAACTTGGCCTGATCCCGATCATGATCGTAATGATGAGTCAAATGGGTCAGAATCGTTGTTTCTGCCCCGATCCGCTCCGCTGCGGCCAATGCCTCTTCCAACGACATGTGGGTCGGATGAGGAAACGGTCGCAGCCCGTCCAACACAACTACTTTCACCCCAGCGACCGTTTCTACCACCTCATCTGGGATCGCTTTGGCATCCGTCAAGTAGGCCAGAAGTTTTCGTCCGTTCTGCTGAAAGAGATAGCCGGTCGATCCATGCCGCCCGTGGGGCAACGCAACCGGTGTCACCCGTAAATCCCCCAATTCAAACGGCCCGGTCACCTCCCGTGGCTCGGGGTCAAAATATCCCCGCGGTACCTCCTCCGCCTCAAACGCATACGCAAAGACCCGACGCAACACCGTCATTGTCTGTGGCGAGGCGTAAATCGGCAACTTCCCGCCCCGCAGATCACAGAACCGCCGGCAATCGTCCATCCCCATGATATGATCTGCATGGGCATGGGTCACCAACACCGCATCCAGCCACCGGATCCCCTCCCGCAACATCTGGATTCGAAACTCCGGAGGCGTATCAATGACCAGCTTGACCTGATCGGTGGCTACATAGATCGAAGGTCGTGTTCGGTGGTTCTTTGGGTTCGCCAAAAACTCCGGCGGGTAATCCTCTCCAATCACAGGAACCCCCGTCGAGGTTCCGGACCCTAAAATGATGAATTCCAGCCCCATAAGAAGTCCCCTTGCAGAATCCTGAAAAACTCTCCTCTCCGCCTACAACCCCTTCTTCCGTAGCTGCTCCATAATTTCAACCCCGTAGGAAGTCCCAATCCGATCCGCCCCGGCTTTCAAAAGTGCCTCTGCCTGATCCAGCGTGCGAATTCCACCGGCCGCCTTCACCCCAAAGTTCGGCCCTACTACCTCCCGCAACAGCCGCACATCTTCCACCGTCGCCCCACCTTTCCCAAAGCCGGTGCTCGTCTTCACAAACTCCGCCCCCGTATACCGAATCAACTCACAGGCACGAATCTTCTCCTGCCTCGTTAACAACGAAGTCTCCAGAATCACCTTGACCGGAGCCCCCTGCGCCGCCTCTACCACATCCTGAATCTCCCGCACAAATTTCTTTTCCTCCCCATCCCGCAGCCAGCCGATGTTCATGACCATGTCAATTTCATGAGCGCCGTTGTCGATAGCTGCCTCCGTCTCAAATCGCTTCACATCCGGATCACAAGCCCCCAACGGAAACCCTACCACCGTCACAATCTTCACCTCCGTATCCTCCAACAAATAACGCGCCAGCTCTACCCACGCCCCATTCACACAAACTCCGTAAAACCCATACCGCTCCGCCTCCCGGCACAGGTTCTCAATGTCCGAACGCGTCGCATCCGGCCGCAGCAACGTATGCTCAATCTTCGATGCCAACTCCTCCCTCATACCACCCCCAAACTATGACATGCCTTCCTCCTTCCGGCGAGTCTTTCACCGTCTTCCCTCCTCGCCTGCCATTTTTCTTTCCTCCTTATCCGGATCCTTGACAGCGCCGACCGGACTCAGGAAACTTCGACCTCTATGGCGGAGGTCGTCAAAAACATCGATCTAATGGAAAAAATCGTTTCCCTCTGCAAACGCCGGGGGTTCATCTTCCAATCCTCCGAGATCTACGGCGGAATTAACGGTTTCTGGGACTACGGCCCCTTAGGCGCCCAGCTCAAATGGAACGTCCGCCAACTCTGGTGGGAAGAAATGACCCGCCGGGACGACATCGTCCCCATCGACGCATCCATCATCATGCACCCCCAAGTCTGGAAAGCCTCCGGCCACGTCGACACCTTTGTCGACCTCATGGTCGATTGCAAACTCTGCAAAGCCCGATTCCGCGCCGACCAACTCCACGAAGTCCCCTGCCCCCGTCATCCCAAAATCTCCGCCGCCGAATGTGAGGGCGAAAAAACCGAACCCCGCCCCTTCAACCTCATGTTCAAAACCTTCGTTGGGCCCATCGAATCCGAAGAAAACATTGCCTACCTCCGTCCCGAAACGGCCCAGGCCATCTTCGTCCAATTCCGCAACATCCTGGAAACCTCCCGCCAAAAGGTCCCCTTTGGCATCTGCCAGATCGGGAAAGCCTTCCGCAACGAAGTCACCCCGCGTAACTTCACCTTCCGTTCCCGCGAATTCGAACAAATGGAGCTGGAATACTTCATCCGTCCCGACGAGGTTGTCGAGAAAATCGCCGGCCACGTCGCTCAGCCTGAGGAAATTACCGATTGGTCCCAACCCCAGAAAAACTGGGGCTGGCGCGCCTGGCATCTCTACTGGGTCAAACAACGCATGCAGTGGTACGAACGCATCGGTCTTCCTCGTTCCATGCTCCAGGAATATTGGCAAAAACCCGAGGAACTGGCCCATTACGCCAAGGCCACCGTCGATATCCTCTTCCAATTCCCCTTCGGAACCCAGGAGCTGGAAGGGATCGCTGCCCGCGGCGACTTTGACCTCAAAGCCCACCAGGAAGCTAGCGGCAAATCGATGGAATACTTCGACGACGAGGCCCGCACGCGGTACATCCCCCACGTCATCGAACCTAGTGCCGGCGTCGACCGTCTTGTCCTCGCCCTCCTCTGCGCCGCGTATGCCGAAGAAGAAGTCCCCAACGAAAAAGGCCAGCCCGAAACCCGGATCGTCCTCCGGTTCCATCCCCGCGTCGCCCCGATTAAAGTGGCCGTCTTCCCGCTCCTCAAAAACCGTCCCGAGCTGGTCCAAAAAGCCCGTCAGGTCCATCAAATGCTCCGGCCACACCTGGCCTCCTTCTACGACGAATCCGGAGCCATCGGCCGCCGCTATCGCCGCCAGGACGAAGTCGGAACCCCCTTCTGTGTCACCATCGATTTCGACACCATCGGAACCGATGACCAGCTCAAAGACACCGTCACCGTCCGCGACCGCGACACCATGAAACAAGAACGCGTGAAAATTCCCGAGCTGTTGGATTATCTTAAAGAGCGGATTGGAACATAAACCGAAAAGAAACAGAAAGGAGGGATAGCGATGCAGATCGAAGTCCGTAAACCAACCCCCGAAGAGGAAGCCGAAATGAAACGGTGCCCGACCTGGGAAAAAGAACCCTCGGAATTCCCATGGCACTATGACGAAAAAGAGACCTGTTTGATCATCGAAGGTGAAGTGACCGTCGAGGCCCCGGGCCAAACCGTCTCTTTTGGTCCCGGCGACCTGGTCATCTTTCCCAAAGGGCTCGACTGTGTCTGGAAAGTCAAAAAGCCGCTTCGC
>CAZBKV010000324.1:0-3677 GCA_964492575.1 uncultured Verrucomicrobiota bacterium
TCCTTGCGGTGGCTCCAAGCAGGGAGAGAACCTCGATCCACGGTCACTCGTCCAATACTTTGATCCAGGTTACTCCTTGTATCCGGTCCTGGCTCAAATCCATGGGGCGCAATCCCGGCCGGTCCCGTTAGAAGAGGACTTTCAATTGCCCGATCTTTCGACCCTGGAGCGGCAAGGACAATGGAGAGCAGATGCCGCATTAACGTACCTTACCACCCCCAATGCCCCCAGTGGACGGGGTTATCCTACCTCCCAGGTGGAAAGAGTTTGTCAACAAACCCAGGGAATCTTGGTTTTGGATGAGGCCTATGCCGAGTTTGGAGAAGAAAACGCCATAAAGCTTGCGCAGAAGTATTCGCATGTTATCGTCTCTAGGACCTTTTCCAAAGCGTACTCCCTCTGTTTTTTGCGAGTAGGATATTTCATCGGTCCAGAAGCACTGATTGAAGCCCTGCACAAGATCCGAGATAGCTACAATGTGAACGGGTTAGGACAAATCGCCGCAGAAGCGACCCTAGAGGATTTGGATTACTACCGGGCGAACTTCCAACGAATCCGTCAGGTGCGGGACGAAGTGCGGCAGGCATTGGAAGCGATAGGGTTTTCGGTCTTTCCCAGCTGGACGAATTTCCTCTTTGCGAAACCGCCGGTTCAATCGGCCCGCTGGTGGTTTGAAGCATTGCGGCGGCGGGGGATTTTGGTCCGTTGGTTTGATTTACCGCGGGTGCGGGATCGGCTTCGGATCACCATTGGGACGGCAGAACAAATGGAACGATTCCTGCAAGTGGTCAAGGAGCTGTTAGGGGAGGCGGTCCAAGAAAGATAAAAGTGGTGGGCCCGGAGGGATTCGAACCCACGACCAAGCGATTATGAGTCGCCTGCTCTACCGCTGAGCTACGGGCCCGTTTTCGCACTCTTACGGCCAGAAAACCCACTCCCTTAAGTCTGATAGCATAGAATGTGGGCCAACTCAATGATTTTTTGTGGGGAATAGAAAGAACGGAAGGGAGCCCAATCCTAAAATGGTCTTTTGGGGTGGCGGTTCATAATCGATGAGGCCACTTTCGATTTTACGAGATGATAATTGAATCATGCCTCATTTCTGTTCCTTCACGATTTGGAGTGAGGATTTGAATGATGGTGTTTCGGAGGATGAAATTGGGGTTCTGGGCGGTTGTGACGAGGCGAAGGTTGGCGTCCAAAAGGAGTTTCATAGCATCCAAAAGTTCGTCCAGCCGATAGTGTCGCGTCTGCTCAATGGCTTTCCGGAGGGCATAGGGATGCATGCGGATGGGGTTCCAGCGTCGGTCTTCCGGAAGGAGCTCTTGGGGCAATTGTTTGAGCTGGGCCTCTAAGTCCCCATAGAAACGAGGAGGCCGGAGAAGGCCTTGTTGGAGGAGGAGTTTGACTTGTAGGAGGGTCCGGATTTTGGAAATCAGACCATAGAGAAGACCGATCGGGCTTTTCTTGGGTTGGAACTGGATCTGCCAGAGTTCTTCTTCCAGTGCCTTAAGGGCGGCGGCGACGTCACGTTGTCCCACCGCTTCGGCCAAGGCAAAGGCTCGAGCATAATGAGACCGAGTCACCACCGCTTCTACCTCGGACTTTGTAATGGTTTTTTCTTCGCCAACATAAATGATTAACTTTTCGATTTCCTGCCGCAGCGCCGCTGCATCAGGACCGGTCCATTCCACGAGAAGGACAAGCGCTTCCTCCTCGATTTGTTTTCCTTCCCGTCGAAGGCGTTGGCGAACGAAGCGAGCAGCTTGTTCTTCCCAATCCGGTGCCGAAGGATCGAGCCCTTGGACAGGGATTTCCTTTCCTCGCTCTACAAGTTGCTTCCAGGCCTGGAGTCGACGATCCGGTTTGATGGCAGAGACAAGAAGCCGCAGGTCCGATTCAGCCCGTTTTAAGGCCTCAAGGCAAAAGGTCCATTCTTTTGCAACGGGCTCCGACTGAAGCGGTCCTCCAGAGGCAAAAAGAGGTCCGGCTTGGAAGACGACGATCCGACGAGTGGCAAATAGGGAAAGGGCTCCAAAGGCGTTCCGAAGACGTTGCAGGGCTGGAAGGAATTGATCCACCCGATCTCCTTGGGGTTCGATCTGTTCGACTTCTGCATCCGGCCATTCCTGTTGCCAGGATTGGAGAATCTCCTGGACCTGTTCCCGGACCAGCAGAGAGTCAGTCCCCCAAACGATAATCAGACGATCCATTGTTCAAAAGCTGTTCGATCCGGTGCAGACGGAAATGGTTACTCTTCGTCTTCTTCCTCGTCTTCTTCTTCTTCTTGTTCCAGTTGCCATTGGCCCTGGGCAGCAGCCAGTTCCGCCGACATATCCTCCACCTGTTCCCATAGAGACTTGGCTACGTAAATGGGTTTTCCGTGGGCCGTGGCCAGTGCAATGGAATCGCTCGGCCGGGCATCCAATTCCACAATCTTTTTCCCCAGTTCGTTTTCCTGTTTCAGAATCAGACGAGCGTAGTAGGTAGAATTTCGTAGCTCAGTGATAACTACCCGCAGGACCTCGATCCCAAAGGCCGTGAACATGCTGTTGATTAAATCATGAGTAAGGGGGCGAGGTTTCTCGGTCTTCTGGATGAACATGCTTATGACCGCTCCCATTGTGTGCTCGACATGGATGACAAAAACCTTCTCCTCGTTGCCGAGAAAGATTGCTGCCCCGGCCGATGTTGGAAGGATCGCCTTAATCTGAACGGGAACGACTTCGTTCTGCATACTGTCAATGTAAAGGGTTCGATCAGAAAAACAAGATTCCACTCTCCAATCTTGATTTTGGGATGGACTAAGAGGGACTTGAGCCCACCAGCGCTTCCGAATGAAGGACTCGGGCCCCAGCTTGCATCATTTCTTCGAGGGCCCGACGGCCGTCCTCTGGTTGAAGGTTCACGGCCCGACAGGCATCTTCCACGACTGTTACCGCAAATCCCAATTGAAGTGCATCCAGCACGGTAAACTTCACACAGTAATCTGTGGCCAAGCCGCAGATGAAGAGTTCTTGGGCTCCTTGCTGTCGAAGCCAATCGGCTAAGCCGGTGCTATGACGGTGGCCATTGTCAAAAAAGCCGCTATAGCTATCGATTTTCGGATCCATCCCTTTGGGAAAGATGCGGCGGAACTTGTAGGTATGAAGACCAGGGGCAAAACAGGCTCCCCCCGTAAATTGCACGCAGTGGACCGGCCAAAGGATCTGCTTCAGTCCCTCGATTTCAACCACTTCTCCAACCCGACGCCCCGGATGATTCGCCGCAAAGCTGAGGTGGTTGGCCGGATGCCAGTCTTGGGTGGCCACCACTAAGTCCATCCCCTCCATTAATCGATTGATCACCGGAACGACTTGATCTCCTTCCGGTACCGGTAAAGCCCCTCCCGGAAGGAAATCATTTTGGACATCCACGACGATCAGTGTCTTCATCGCTCGGTCTCTGATTTTCTTTTGAAGAGGTCCTTCCGTTTTCTCCTCTGTCTTCCTTTTGGATGTAGCACAAACGGAGCGAGGAGATCGAGCTGCCTTTTCATTTCCGTTTGAATGCCCATTAGCCAGTAGAGCGGCTTGTCCTCAAGCCGCCGCATGAAATTTCGTGTTTCATCTTTACGGCGCGCTGGGGACAACGCGCCCTACCACCTATGACCTTCCGTATGCCATTGGGAAGGTAGG
>CAZBKV010000325.1:0-3674 GCA_964492575.1 uncultured Verrucomicrobiota bacterium
TTTGATTTTTTTATTTATTTTTTATTTGGCAACACTTTAGAGTAGTTTGTTAAGGCCAAGGGAGCGAGGAATTCTCGTGGTAGAAAAGAGGCTTCCCTTCGGCCCAGGCTGAATCATCAAAATCCGGCTGATTCCAGTCTGCTGGCGGAGCCCCATCCTGGTAGTACTTCCAAACATTGGTCTGTTGAATGAGGGGCACGGCGATTTCCACCCCTTCGGAAGGGGGCTTACCGGGATTCGACGCCTCGGGAGTCGGAAGCGGAAGGTTTTGAAATTGATCTGCCCCGTTAGGGCTCCGGCCCATCGATTGGCCTTCCGATTGAGGGGGATAAACGATGCTGTCGATGACCTCCCCGGTCGGATCCAAAAGAAAGATCTCTCCCGCTTCCGCGGCCAGTCTGAACGGCAAGGATAACCTTCCGTAGGAATCGGTTTGCCAGCATAAAAATCCCTCAGCGGCGATAAAGGTCAACGGAGGGAGAACCAATCGATCCGGCCAACCGACGAGATTATTCGTCAGTCGACATCGGCCAAGATCAACCGGCAGAGGTTGTGGATTATAGAGTTCGACAAAGTCGTAGGGGAAAAACGGATCGGCATTGGCAAGCCACTCGTTGATACGAACGGCATGAGGATCCCCGGTGGGAACCGGTCGATTCGGGGCAGCTGGGGTAGGATCGCAGAGGCACCATTGCCCATCGGGACCTCGTCCGATGGAGCGGTTGGGAAGTTGAGCCCCGTATTGGACCTGATCGAGAACCTCAAGCTTTCCTTGGTCGGTGACTCGAACCAGATAGAGCTGACCGCCGTCTCGATTCAGGCCAAAACCGGTGTGCAGACCGGGGACTTGGTCATCCTTATCGGCATAGACAATCCAACGTTGATTCGGCGCCAAGGTGATCCCGGCAGGGAAAAGAAACTCGACCCCTTGGCCAAGATCCCGAGTTAATCCGATCCCGTTCAAGGAAATGGGTTGAGGGCTGTCATTCCAGAGTTCGACAAAGTCCCGTGTCGCTCCATCCAAGTTGAGGGACCGATTCCAGGCCAACAATTCGGAAAGTCGGAGTCGGGCTTGCCCTGGATCCACCGTCCAGGTCAGACGAACCGGGCGAAATCCGACGTTCGTGAAACCGATCTGAAGAGGATCCAAGCCTCCATCGGTCACCCCAACCAACTCCAGAGAATGGGAACCAGAAGAGAGGTTCGTCAGAAGAAGTGGCGTAGTAAGAGGCACCGGATCGCTCCAATTCCCGCCGTCCAATCGCCAGCGGTAGGCGAGATATCCGCTGGCCCACGGCACCGGTTCGGCCGAAAGATACGGGGCAAGGCGAAGGGTGACTTGATCGCTCCAAGTCTGAGCCGGGGGAACTTCGGTCCAGAACGGCCCTATGGAAGAAAACCGGGCGGCTCCCAACCGCCGTTCTCCCTCCACCGGCTGGAACCATTGCCAGAGAACTTGGGCGGCCGTGTAGTTGGTAAATTGAGTCTCTTCCAGGCTCGGGAGATGACGGAAGAAATAGGGGCCGATCCAGTTGTTGGATCCGGCTCCTTTCCATTCGACCGGCAACTGGTTTCCAACCCAAATCGTTCGTCCAGATTGAGGTGTATCATTTCGAATCAAAGCCTCTGCATCCACCACCACATTTCCTTCCAGATAAATCCCGGCTCCCAGCTCTGTGCCTTCATCCGCCAGATTCACCACCGCAGCGGCATTGTCCTCCCCACCTTGATGGGTAATATGAACGATCGTGTTATAAAGCATCGTGTAGTAATTCCCCTCCTTCGCTGTGGCTGCCTGATCACAGTCATAAATTAAATTGCCTAGAATGGTAATGTGAGAAATCTCTCCCCCATAGTCCCCACCGCTGACCGCACTGGAAGAATCCGGTGCCCCATTCCGATGGCAATGGAGAAAAATATTGTGTTCCACCCATGCGTCCGTCCCGTCTAAATCCAACAGATCATCTCCTCCGCCCGTGAAAACATTGTCAATAAAATGCACAATCGGCCCTTGCTGACGATGTCCCCCGGTAAAATCTATTACATCATTATACCCATAAGCTTTGCCAAAGAAGCATTTATAAATTATCCCTATCCCATCTGGTCGTACCCCTCTTGTTCCGTGAATAAGTTCAAACGGAGCCTGCGCATCGGGGAAATAGCAGCGACTGATAAAAAAGGATGCTCCATCTAAATCGATATATCGCACTGTGGGAGTTCCAAAAATCGCTGAATCCAAACGTAAGATCCCTCCATCCACATGAAGGGCTGTATGAGAGTTGTCCTGGATCCAAACATGCCGAAACTCCGCTTCCCCTCGCACGACGATTTGATTCCAATCCGCTTCGTTCGGAATTCGGCTGAATAAGACCGGTTGTAGCGCCGTTCCGGCTATAACCAACCGTCCTCCCGGGGCTACCTGAAGTTCGACATCCGGTCCTACCTGAACCCAGCAGCCGGCCTCAATCCGAAGCGTCACTCCGTCCGGAATTACTAAATTCTGATCGATCCGATGGATTCCCACAGAGGCGGTCCAAGTTTCATTTTGACTTAATGTACCCTCATGAGAGACCACATTCCCAGGATCCCGAATTACCCAAACGGTATTGGAAAGGGTTGGGGTTCCTTGAAGATCGAGGGCAAGAATCTGAAGTCGGTTCACCCCAGGGCTGAGTTCCAGACCGTCATATTTCCAGCTGGTGCCCAATCCATCCCACTCTGCCTCCACCGTCTGAGAAGGAGTGAAGATTTGAACTTGGGCCGTTCGAATCGGATCGGATTGGCCGGAAAGCTGAACCGCTCCATTTGTGACCGGAAATCCATTTTGCTGAGGAGCCTCCACTTGGACGGTTAAATTCGTCGGGATTTGAGAGGCTACATAAGCCACCCGCTGGGCCATGAACTCCTTGATTCGATCCCGAATCGATTTGTCTACTAAATCGCTCAGAAATTCATCGACAATACTATTAAATACCTCCGGTCGAAATGTGGTTTGAATAAGGCGGCGAAGCTGAGCGTAGTAAATCGGCAAAAACTGAGGATGAGTGATAAATCGTTCTAAAACCGGATTCGGAAGCATTCGGAAGAGGCTGGCTTGAGGGCTCCCAGGAGAGTCTCCATCACCAAGAATGGTATCCAAGTCATAAGGTAACACCCGAAAACGTGGATCGACGATCCCTCGATAAAGCAAATAATCATCCGCTCGTCCATCCCCTCCGTTCGCATTCGCTAAATTCGTCTCTCGATTGACCACCATCGTCTCTAAAGCAAAATATAACATCCATTCTTTAACATCGAGCACACGCTGCACCTCCTCCGCATAAACATCGTCCGGGCTTTCATCTAATACATATGTTAAATGAATCAAATCCGACCAATCATCGACGGCTTTATTCGTCCGTTTAAAATAATTCGCGCGGTAAGGATCCGGATCCGGGCCTTCATAATGCAAATCCGGCCCCCGACCGGAGAGCCGAATACACCGATAGAGGTTCCCGGATGGATCTAAAGGAAACTGACGCTCTGCAAACTTCGAATCCAAGACCTCATTACAAACCGTAAAACCGAAAGACGGTGGTCCCGGCTCGGCAAGAAACGTATCATTGATCCGCACCTCGACCGGCCAGGCTTGTTGGCATGGTAAACCGCTGCGCCGATACAATACACTCCCCAAC
>CAZBKV010000326.1:0-752 GCA_964492575.1 uncultured Verrucomicrobiota bacterium
GGACAATATTCCCAGAGGGGAGAAGCCTTCAGCCCGCGTTCTACTGCCAATTCCGCCTCTTGGACGGACATCCCCCTGGTGATATCTATAGAAGCTCCATTTGCATTTAATGGTCCCCTCCAAAAACCTCCCGCGTAGAGATTCGGCATTCCCTGTGCTCGAGTATAAAGCATCATATCTTTGTTATCGCTCGCATACATGATAAAGGCCGTGATCAACTGCTTCTCGTTGCTGAGGCAGGAGGCGAGGGTAGCGCGCAATTTGGCTTTGCCTAGAGCAGGCAGGAGCATCCCGGCCAGGATTGCAATAATGGCGATGACGACTAGAAGCTCAATTAAAGTAAAGCCTTGTCGGAATCGATCGTATGAGGATATTTGTTTGTAGCCTCGCATAGTAATCCTCCTTTAACGTTTCTATCTACCTCTTGGCATTATTCCTGTTTCTGGCGACTCAGTACACGAGAGGGCTTTTTCCTATATACACCAAAGGAGGGGTCTCTTTCCACTGATAATTTGCGTTTTTTTATTAAGGTTTTGCGAAGATCAGCCGCTGTTAAGGTTCCTAACCTCCGGACTGACTGAAGGGAACAAGGAGTCCGAACGTCGGATGGGAAAAATAGCATTGATCGTTCAACTTACAAACCGGTCGTCTTTATGAGTCGGATGCAACTCAAACGAGTCGCTCTATTGATTGAATCTTCGCGGGCGTATGGCCGGGGGGTTTTATACGGAATTGCTCGGTACATCCGAATC
>CAZBKV010000326.1:762-3631 GCA_964492575.1 uncultured Verrucomicrobiota bacterium
CGAATCCATGGAAATTGGTCGGTCTTTTACCAAGAATGTCGTCTTGGGGATCTGCCCGATTGGCTCGAAGATTGGAAAGGGGATGGAATCATCGCCCGGATCGAAAACTATCGCATGGCCGAAGCGATCCGAAAGAAGGGATTACCGGTGGTGGATGTTCGGGGGTTGCTGTTGAACTTAGGGGTACCTGTGGTGGATGCCGACAATGAAGCCGTTGCTCGAATGGCCCTCCGCCTCTTTCTTAACCGAGGCTTTAAACAGGTTGCGTTCTGCGGATTTGTAGGAGCTGACTACTCGGATACCCGCTCGGCCGTCTTCACACGGGAGGCCCAAAAATACGGGATCCCCTGTTACGTGTACACCCCTTCGGAACCGATGTTTGAGCCTGATTCAGACTCCTCCTCCGGAACCTTCGAGTACGAACAACAAGGTCTGGTCTACGAAGAAGATCTGGAAAAATGGCTTGTCGAATTGCCCAAACCGATCGGGTTATTTGCCTGTAACGACATCCGAGGTCAACAGGTTTTAAATGCCTGCCGACGACTCGGTTTGAACGTCCCAGAAGAAATTGCTGTCTTGGGAGTGGACAATGATCGGGTTCTTTGCGAATTAGCCCATCCTCCCCTCAGCAGCATCGAATTAGACACCTTGCGCGTAGGCTATGAAGCGGCTGCGCTCCTTGATCGAATGATGGAGGGGGAAAAACCTCCTCAAAAACGGATCCTTATCCCCCCTCTCCGAGTCGTAGAGCGTCGATCCACCGACATCTTAGCCGTTGAGGATCGTCAGATGGCCTCGGCGCTGCGGTTTATCTGGGATCATGCGTTTGAACCGATTACGGTTGATCAAATCGCCCGACAGGTCGGGATGTCCCGTCGGTTGTTTGAGCGTCGGTTTCGACAAAACTTCGGGCGCACTCCCAAAGCCGAGCTGATCCGTGTCCGCCTGGAACGGGCCAAAGCTCTCCTCATGCATACCAATCTCTCTGTAAACCTCATTGCGGAGAAATGCGGTTTCCGGCACCTGGAACACTTCTACACCATCTTCAAACAAAAGGTAGGGGTTACGCCCCGTCAGTTCCGGACACAAAAGTCTCCTCCTGAGTCGGTTCGCCGGCCGGTGAAGTTGTGAAGGGCTGCCTCAGCCGATCCTCCTCTTAGCCTCTTCTCCCAAACGGACCGGGACCTCATTCGGAAACCCCAGTTGCCGCAAGGCTTCATACAAAACGATCGCTACGCAGTTGCTGAGGTTCAAAGACCGAGTCTGAGGATGGAACATCGGGATGCGTAACCACCGGTCCCGATACGCTTCCAACAGAGGCTGGGGTAATCCGGCCGTCTCCCGTCCAAAGACCAGATAATCCTCCGGCCCGTATTGCACGTCGGTGTACCGTCGTAGCCCTCCTTGCTCAATGAACCACAACCGTCCGCTCGGAGAGATCTGCGCCGCAAATTCCTTCCAATTCTTCCATCGCCGCCACTCCACATACCTCCAATAATCCATCCCGGCCCGTCGTAAGGCCGTATCATCCAACCGAAACCCCAGCGGCTCGATCAAATGCAACGTCGTTCGCGTCACGGCACAGAGCCGTGCAATATTTCCCGTATTAGCCGGAATCTCAGGTTCCAGGAGTACGACATGCATGGTCTCCTTTTCCTTCCAAAAATCGCTTTCTCTTTTTCTTTTAGTAGGCCCTTCCAGCCTGAGGAAAACTTAAGACATCCGTCATAATTTTATCCCAAAGGTGAAAAGGGTAAGTAGGGCGGCCTGTCCCCAGGCTGCTGCAGATCATTTATTTCCGGCGCGCTGAGGACAGCGCGCCCTACCTTTCTGAAATTTTTTACCTTCCCGAATTCTTCACTTGCGGACGGTTATTTGACCGATGGCAACTCAATAAAACACTCGCCAAAGGATCAACCCCTGGGCCGGGGCGGTCATTCCGGCCAACCGCCGATCCCCCAAAGCCAGCATCTCAGGAATCTGATCCGGTTGAAACTTACCTAAGCCCACCTGTACCAGCGTACCGACCATCCCTCGACACATCCGGTACAAAAATCCATCCCCACGAATCACCACCGTAAGCAACGGCCCTTTTTGGATCAGCCGCACCATCTGCATCGTCCGGACGGTGTGCCGCCGTTCATACCCTGGATTGGTACTGAAGGCCCGAAAATCATGAGTCCCTAGGAAATGTTGAGCCCCGGCCCGCATCGCCAGAAGATCCAATGGCCGGGGAACATGCCAGGCATATCGCCGAAGCAAAGGATTCATGACCGGATGGTTCCAAATCTGATACCGATACTCTTTGGCCTTGGCACTAAACCGGGCATGAAACGGCCCTCGACATCGTCGAGCTTGCCTCACCCGGATATCCTCCGGCAGATGCGCATTGACCGCCAGAGGCAACTTTCGCATCGGAATCCGTAGCTCCTCCCGCGGCACATCGAAATGCGCTACCAACCCCAAGGCATGCACCCCGGTATCCGTCCGACTCGATCCGATAACATGCGGCTGAGAGGGGAAAAGCCGACCCAAGGCCTCCTGCACCTTTTGTTGCACCCCGATCCCGGTCTTTTGCGTTTGCCATCCCTGATAGGCCGTTCCGTCAAAGGCAATCGTCAGCCGAACCCGCACCTTTCCCGTCGGAGGAAACCAGGGATCCACCGATTCAGACGGCGAAAGTTCTTCGGAAGAGAACCCGGAATCCGGCAACGCGTTTTCTTCAGGACCCACCACTCCCATGCTTCTTTTCCCTTCCCACAACCACAGGCTCCTTCTCAGCCTCGACTGTCCAGATAACTCTGCAGCAAGATCGCCGCAGCGATTTGGTCCACCTTCTTTTTTCGCTTCTTCCGCGATACGTCTGCCT
>CAZBKV010000327.1:0-3619 GCA_964492575.1 uncultured Verrucomicrobiota bacterium
CATCTGCCGGGGGCGGCGGATGGGGGATATCTTATGCCGCCTTCGTATGTGAATATGGTGCAACGGGCACAGACGAGTCATTTACCGGATCCGTATGATCCGACGCCGATTCGGAATGGGATTACGGTGTATTACACTTCTTTGAACGTAGGAGGGATCGACTTTGCGATTATTGAGGATCGGAAATGGAAGACCGGGCCGGCGGGATTGGTGCCTCAGATGGGGCCTCGGCCGGATCATGTGACGGATCCCAATTTTGATCCGCAGGTGGTGGATGTGCCGGAAGCTGAGCTGCTGGGGGAACGGCAACTAAAGTTTCTTCATGAATGGGGGAAGGACTGGACTGGTGCGGTGATGAAGGTGGTTCTATCGCAGACCATCTTTGCCGGGGCGGCGCATTTGCATGGGAATAAGAAGTATCGGCTGGTTGCAGATCTGGATTCGAATGGTTGGCCGCAGAGCGGGCGGCGTCGAGCATTGGAAGAGATTCGGCGTTGTTTTGCTTTGATGCTGGGAGGGGATCAGCATCTGGCGACGGTGATTCATCATGGGATCAATGATTGGGAGGATGCGGGGATTTCGTTTGGTTGCCCGGCGATCTCCAGCATTTATCCGCGATGGTGGTGGCCGTTAGAGAAGCCGATGAATCATGATCCCAAGAATCCGCTTCCCTGGACGGGGCGGTATTTCGACGGGTTACATAACAAAATTACGATGTTGGCTTATGCGAATCCGGCGCCGGACAATCATCGAGCTGCCGGTTATGGACTGGTTCGGTTCCGTAAGTCGACCCGACAGATCACGATTGAATGCTGGCCGCGGTATGTGGATGTGACTTCTCCGGAGGCGAAGCAGTATACGGGCTGGCCGATTACGATCCATCAGTATGACAACTACGGCCGGCGAGCGATGGCCTGGTTGCCGACGATTGAGGTGCGGGGTCAGGCCGATCCGGTGGTTCAGGTGATTGATGAATACAATGGTGAGGTGGTGTACACCTTACGGATTCAAGGTCGGACCTTTGCGCCGAAGGTCTTTCGAGAAGGGACTTATACGATTCGGGTGGGGGAAGGGAAGAACGTGCGGGTTTATCGGAATGTGGCCTCGATCCGGAAGCAAGGGGCGAAACGAATGGTGATTGAGCTATAGGAGCTGAGAGAGCATGCCTAGGAAAGCCGGGCTCGACACAGCACATGCGGTAGGGTGAATTACTTATAGTAGCTTCACGCAGGGAGGATTGATGCAGCAGTCTGAGGGGCCCCTCTCCTACTTGTCATTGTGGTAGGAGAGGGGTTCTACTTGAAAGATCGTTTGAAGGCAGAAATCTGCGGGGACTCCATTTATTCTTTGAGCAGTTCGAGGAAGCGGGCGAGCCATGTGGGATGAGCAGGCCAGGCGGGAGCGGTGACCAGATTTCCGTCCACGACTGCTTGATCGAGGGGGACTTCGACGTATTCCCCGCCGGCCAGCCGGACTTCGGGAGCGACGGCAGGGTAGCAGGTCAGTTTTCGGCCACGGACGATGCCGGCAGCGGTTAAAAGCTGGATTCCGTGGCAGATGGCGGCGATTGGTTTGTTTCGTTGGGCAAAATGTTGAACGATTCCCAGCACATCCTGTCGGAGGCGTAGGTATTCCGGAGCGCGTCCTCCCGGCAGCACCAATCCTTTATATTCGTCCGGATCCACGTGACCGAAGTCCGCGTTCAGTGTAAAGAAATGACCGAGTTTTTCAGAATAGGTTTGATCCCCTTCGAAGTCGTGGACGGCGGTTCGGACACGTTCTCCTTTCTTTTTGCCGGGGCAGACGGCATGAACCGTATGGCCAACCATCTGCAAGGCCTGGAAGGGGACCATGGCCTCGTAATCTTCCACAAAATCTCCAACCAACATCAAAATTCGGCACGACATAAAATCCTCCTTTCTGTTTTTGCGTTTGTTGTGTGGGAATATCTTATCTTGTTGATCTGTGCAATGTTCTTTTGGTGTGTGATCTTCTTGTTACGGGAAATCGGGGCAACGAAAAAACGGCGGCTTGCACAAACCGCCGTGGAGAAAGAAGCAAAGAGGGGGCTTAGAGAAGACTATACTTTCGGGAGCGGATATTTGTCTCGATACGTCTTGGTGAGAAGAGCATTGGCTTCGGCATCGTCGCCGAAGGTTTCGGTCTTTGGATCAAATCGGACATCGCGTTTGAGGTGGCAGGAGATGTTGCCTAGGTGGCAGAGCATGGTGCTGAGTCGGCCTAGTTCGACGTCACAATTCGGTTTTTCCCGACTTTTTACGCAGTCGAGGAAGTTCTTTTCATGGCGCATGGGGGTGGGGTCCATGGAGGTAACGATACGGTTTTTCGAATCGACCACTTTCCAGCCTTTATCGCCGAGGAGCAGGGCCCCCTCGCTTCCATAAAAGGCGACGCCGAAGGTGAGGCCTTCGGGGGCCAGATGACGGGCAAAGCTTCGGAGTTCCCATACCAAGAGGAAGTCACCGTAGTGATAAGTTGTGGTTTGGGTGTCAGGAATTTCTTTGGCATCGTGGAGCCAGAAGATCCCGCTATTGTCGGCGATGTGGGTGGGAAGAGAGTTTTCTACGCCTCGCATGCGCTGGATGGCCATCATGGCAAGGTCAAAAGCATGGACTCCCATGTTGCCAATCTCGGCGTTGCCGTAATCCCAGAAAAACCGCCATTTGTAGTGGAACCGATTCGGGTTGAAGGGGCGTTTTGGAGCAGGGCCGAGCCAGGCATCGTAATCGACCGTGGGCGGTGGATCGGTGTCCGGTGGATTGCCGATCGAAGGACGGACCTGAGCGACCCAGCATTTGATGAGGCAGATTTTGCCGAGTTTTCCAGAGGCGACGTATTCGGCGGCGGCGTGGTAGAACTCTCCGCTTCGTCGTTGGAGACCGACTTGGACGATACGGTTGTACTTTCGGGCGGCGTCTCGGATCAGTTGTCCCTCCCGAATTGTCTGGCAAAGGGGTTTTTCAATGTAGACATCTTTGCCAGCCTGGCAGGCAAGCAGGGTGATGTGGGTATGCCAGTGGTCCGGGGTCGCTACCATAACGGCATCGATGTCTGGGTCTTCGAGGACGGACTGGAAGTAGCGGGCCTGGCCTGGCCTTCGGCCTTGCCATTTTTCGATCATAGGGCAGACCTCGTCGAGGACGGCTTGATCGACGTCGCAAACGGTCTTGACTACACCTCCGGCGGCGATGGCGTTTCGGATGATTTGTTTGCCTCGGTTGTGGCCGCCGATCAGAGCCAGGACAACACGTTCGTTGGCGCCGAGGACCGATGGGGTCCATGCGGCCAGGCTTGCAGAAGCAAGGGTCACGTTACGAAGGAATGCTCTTCGGTTTTGCATGGCTTGGGCTCCTTTTTGGTTTTTGGTTATCGGGTTCTTTGCAGGATTTCATGGTTT
Source organism: uncultured Verrucomicrobiota bacterium (assembly GCA_964492575.1). Classification (GTDB taxonomy): domain Bacteria; phylum Verrucomicrobiota; class Verrucomicrobiia; order Limisphaerales; family CAZBKV01; genus CAZBKV01. Next base: position 3,419 of record CAZBKV010000327.1, read on the forward strand.
GATTTTTTGGGTAGGCGGTCAAAGAAAAACTCCGGAATCAGGTTAGGTTGATTCGATGGATTAAAATGGAAGTCAAATACCTATCTGCCCCCCATGGAGAAGGGAATTTTTTGGTAGGGTCGGAGGAGGTCCCAATGGTTCCGGGACCTCCGTCCGCCACATCAAACCGGACGTGCGGATCTCTCGCATCCGGCTTTCCAG
>CAZBKV010000328.1:0-3613 GCA_964492575.1 uncultured Verrucomicrobiota bacterium
GTATAGAGGAGGAGTGTCCTCACTCCAGCTTGATCTCTCTTTCTTGAAAACGGATGTAGAAATAAACAAAACAAATTTAAAAGGCGGTTTGTTTGATAAAAAGAGGTCCTTTCGGACGAGAGGTTTATTCCCTTCGGAATTGGTAGGAATAGTAGAGGGCGATGCCTAACTGCCGAGCATAGGCTTCAACGTCGGATGAAGAGACCATATGGGTCACTAAGATCGGGAAGATCTTTCCCAACGCCGGTTCTAGGATTTTTAAACGCTTGCGGACAAAGCGGTTGATGTCGTTTTTGGAAAGCTGAGCCTTGGCCTCGCCAATCAGCCACACTGTCTCTCCATCCTGACGGGCCCGGCCTAGAATATTGACCTCAAACTCCCGTCCTTGCTTGTCTTTAACAAATCCCCGCCGCAGCGGCTCGATCACCTTCAGTCCGTAATCCTGTTCCAACAACTTAGGCAATGCCCAAATCGCTTCGTTCTCCAGCATATAACCCACCGTCATTGATAGGCCGCCTAGCTGCTGCCGGGTCTCAATCATCTCTCCGGTCAACTTCTGAATCTGTTCCTCAGTTTTCCGCTGGGCTTCCGCGAGTTGGTCGACCCGTTCGGTTAGGCGATTGAGTCGCTCTTCGGTCTTCCGTTGAGCCTCAGCGAGTTGGTCAACCCGTTCGGTTAATCGATTTAGACGTTCTTCGGTCTTCCTCTGTGCTTCGGCAAGCTGATTTAATCGTTCTTCGGTCCTTCGCTGGGCTTGAGCGAGCTGATCGATCTGTATGGTGAGTCGATTTAACTGTTCCTCTGTTCGGGCTTGGGCGCTGGTCAATTGGGCGAGAGCTTAACGGATAGATTCAAATTCCCTTCGGACATAGTGATTGTGCTCTTCTTCGATCGCCTTGCTCAAAACTTCCGCTAACGTTTAAGCCGCTTCCGGTTCAAACGTCTTGCTGAGTTTCTCATATAGTTGAAGGGCATCTACCATCGTCCCCTCCAAAATTGCTGGAGCCGATCTGGAAAGTCAATGTTAAGCCAGTGCGTTGAGGAGAGGTTGAGGGGGAAGAAATCTTCAGAAAAGAAAGCCCTCGATGAATTGCACCGTCTAAGAGTTGACCTTCCGGGGGAAGGAAGGGCAAAATCAAACTTCAAAGGAGGAAAGAGAAAATGCGACGGAAAATCCAATCTTGGAGCTCTTGGTGTTGGAGCTTAGGGGTGGGGATTCTGTTTGTCGTAGGGGCAGTAGCCGCCCAACGGCCGAATGTCATTCTCATCATCACGGATGACCAGGGGTATGGAGACCTCCACTGCCATGGAAACCCCATGATCCGGACGCCGAACCTGGATCGGCTTTATACGCAGAGCGTTCGGTTGACGAATTTCCACGTGGATCCGACGTGTTCTCCCACACGGGCAGCGTTGATGACCGGACGGTATTCTACCCGGACCGGGGTTTGGCATACGATCATGGGGCGTTCCTTGTTGGCTCATGATGAGGTGACGCTGGGCGATCTGTTTGCCTCGGCCGGCTACCGGACTTGTATGATTGGAAAGTGGCACCTGGGCGATAACTACCCGATGCGGCCAGAAGATCATGGATTTCAGGAGGTCCTTCGAATTGGAGGGGGTGGAATCGGTCAGACGCCGGATTACTGGGGAAATGATTACTTCGACGACGTCTACTTCCACAACGGACGACCGGAACAATTTCATGGTTACTGTACGGATGTCTTCTTTGGCCACGCGATCCAGTTTATTCGGAAGAATCGAAACCATCCCTTCTTCCTTTATTTAGCTTTGAACGCTGCCCACGGCCCTTATCGGGTTCCGGATACTTACCGCCAATTTTATGAGAGCCGGGGTGTCCCCGAGCCGATGGCTTCGTTTTATGGTATGATTGAAAACTTTGATGAAAATCTTGGCCGACTTATGGCTGTGTTGGACGATTTAGGACTTACAAAAAACACCATCCTGATTTTCTTAACCGACAATGGGACGGCTGCAGGGGTGGCGAGAAGACCCGGCTCTGGGTGGCGAGGATTCAATGCAGGGATGCGTGGAAACAAAAGTTCCCAATACGATGGAGGGCATCGGGTGCCATGTTTCATTCGTTGGCCCGGTGGGGGAATCGGCGGAGGCAAAGATGTGGATCGCTTGACCGCCCATTTTGATCTTTTTCCGACATTGGCGGAGTTGTGCGGGCTGAAAGTTCCGGCACGGGTTCACCTGGACGGAAAGAGCCTGGTCCCACTGCTCCGAAATCCCAAAGCGCCATGGCCGGATCGGATCCTCTTTGTCCATGTACAACGGCAAGAGATTCCTCCCAAATGGGTTCGATCGGCTGTTATGACCCAGCGATGGCGGCTTGTGGATGGGGCCGAATTGTACGATATGACCAAGGATCCCGGTCAGCAACATAACGTGGCGGAGAAGTATCCTGAGGTTGTGCGTCAATTGCGTGCCGCCTATGAGAAATGGTGGGCGACATTGACCCCAGTCTTCCATCGCTATGTGCGGATCGTCGTAGGCTCAGATCATGAAAATCCATCCTGCTTGAACGCCATGGATTGGCATGCGCCTGCCAGGCAAATTCCCTGGGCTCAAGGGATGATTCGACGGGCTCCGTGGGCAAATGGATTTTGGATGATCGAGGTAGCCAAAAGTGGAACTTATCAAATCACCCTCCGTCAATATCCTCCTGAAGCAGAGGTTCAGATGGAGTCAGAAAACCAGGCTCGCAAAGTTGCCGGAAAACTTCGAGCTCAGGGTCAAGAAGTCTGGACTCCTATCTTCGGAAAACCAGCTTCCAAGCCGAAGTATGCGATCCAGGGAGATTGGGCGAAACTTCAGATCGGGGATCTGGTCGCCGAAGGCCCGATTCCGGCCGGTTCCAGTGCCGTGACCTTTACAATGGATTTACCGGCAGGACCGGCAAAACTCCAGACCTGGTTTATAGACAAAAAGAGTGGTCGCTCGCGAGGGGCCTTCTTTGTTCAGTTCCGACGTTTGAACGGCAAAAAACAGTAAACAACCGAAGGCTAGATTCCTAAACGGCCCAGGAGGATTGCTCCTTCATCCTCCGGGGGCCATTTTTCCGTCCGTAGTGATGAAAGCGGCGTATCAGGTTTGGTAGATTGCGTTCTCGCAGACACGTTGGAGGAGAGAAACGAATCTTGATGCGGCCAGGTAAGTCCAATCTGCCTTGGATCTTATGGAAAAATCGATCCACATCCTCTGCCAAGATGGGCCGATCCAAATGTCCAGATTCCTATCGTTGTCTCGGCATGTCTGTTAGGTCAGCAGGTACGGTATGATGGAGATCACCGACGAGATTCCTTTCTGGTTCGGGTGCTTTCCCAATGGGTAGAGTGGAGACCGGTTTGTCCGGAAGTTGAGCTGGGCCTGGGGGTACCACGGCCGACGATTCAGTTAGAGCAGCATCCCGGAGGGATTCGCCTAAAGCAGCCGGAGACAGGCTTGGATCTCACAGAGCGTATGCAGCGTTTTGTTGCCGCACGGGTTCAGCAGCCGGATTTACAGCAAGTTTGTGGAGCGATTTTAAAAGCGCGCTCCCCAAGCTGCGGTGTCCGGCGAGTCAAACTTTTGGATCCCTCAGGAC
>CAZBKV010000329.1:0-3611 GCA_964492575.1 uncultured Verrucomicrobiota bacterium
GAAATTTCATTTTCCCCTTTCCCCCGGCGCGCTGGGGACAGCGCGCCCTACCTTTCAAATTCCCTTTCGAACGTCCAGGGGTAAGGTAGGGCGGCTTGTCCCCAAGCCGCCGCAAGAAAATTTCATCCCTTTTGCCCCCTAGCGCACTAGTGACAACGTACTCCCTACCTTTCTGAAATTTTCATTCGATGGCGGTTCTATGACCGATACCGTCTTTTTGCCTACGAAGCCCGAACCGTAGCGCCGAGTTCTTTTTGGAGAATCTGAATCAGCTGTTCGTGGGCGCGATTCACTTCTTCATCTCGAAGCGTCCGCTCCCGGCTCCGATACGTTACGGCATAGGCCAGGCTCTTGTGTCCGCTGGGAATCTTCGGCCCGCGGTAGACATCGAACAACTCGATCCGTTCCATATGCGGAATCTTAGCCTTGCGAAGGACTTCCAGGATCTGCGCATGCGTGACTTCTTCCGGGACCACGAGGGCAACGTCCCGTCGAACTTCCGGAAACGCCGGCAGAGGCTGATAACGCGGCGTCTTCCGTCGCAGAGGCAAGAGTGTCTCAAGATCTAGCTCAGCCAGAAAGATAGGGAGTCGGATGTCGTAACGTCGGGCCAAAGGAGGTAGGACCTGGCCGATCTGCCCGATTTCTTGCCCGTTGGGGAGATGGATCGTGGCGGATTGTATAAAGAGAGGAGTAGGTTCTGGCCGACGTCGGTAAGAAAGTTCTGGGAGCCCGAATTGTTCGCAGAAGGTTTCCAGGATTCCTTTGAGGTCGAATAGGTCGAATTGGGGGCCTTCGGACCCTTCACCCCAGAAGAGAGGATTTCGACGGCCCATCAAGGCAATCCCCAGGCGTCGGGCTTCGGTCGGTCCCTTTTCACTATGCCAAAAGACTTTGCCGATCTCGAATAAGGCCACGTCGTAGAGTTTGCGGTTGTGGTTATGACGAAGGATGTCGAGTAAACCAGGCAAGAGACTGGGCCGAAGGACATCCATCTCTTGGCTTAACGGTCGTTCTAACTCGATCAGACGGTTCTCTTCAGTCACCAAACGGGCAGCGGTGCGGTTGATCAAGGATTGTCCCTGGCATTCATCCAAGCCAAGACCACAAAGGATTCGCCGGACTTCTTGGATTTCATCATGGAGCCGATCAAAAGGATGGGAACCTAAACCGCCGCGTGGTGATGCGGCCGGGATCTTCTCCACTCCATGGAGTCGGCAGACCTCCTCGATCAGATCAGCTTCCCGTTTCAGATCCGGTCGCCAGGAGGGAACCTCAAAAACCACCGGTTCAGGTTCGGTTTGAGGTTGCCCTACAGGCGTAGCCTGTCGAGAGACCTTCTTTAATCCTAACTGTCCCAGGTAATACTCGATTTCTTCGGGCCGCAATTCAATCCCAAGCAATTCGTTGACCTTTCGATGTCGGAGGGTGATTTGAACCGTCTTCCGAGGCCGGGGATACGCATCTACGACCCCGCGGGCCACCCGACCTCCGGCTAGTTGCTGGATCAATTGCGCACAACGGCGACTGGCCCAATCGACTGTCGGGAGATCGACACCGCGTTCAAAGCGATAACTGGCCTCCGTTTGAAGACCATGACGGCGTGCCGTTCGGCGGATCGTCGTGGTATGAAAACAAGCACTTTCAATCAGCATATCCTGCGTCGTCTCTCGGATCTCTGTATTGGCTCCACCCATCACCCCGGCCAGGGCGATTGCCTTCTCCGGATCGGCAATCAAAAGATCTTCGGAAGAGAGGGTTCGTTCGACATCGTCCAGGGTGGTGAATTTCTCTCCCTCTGCAGCACGGCGGACGAGGATCGTCGGTTTTCCATCCGGCCCTTTCGCAATCAGATGGTAATCGAACGCATGCAACGGTTGCCCACTTTCCAGCATCACAAAGTTGGTAATGTCGACCACATTGTTGATACTGCGTACCCCGACCTTTTCGAGGGTCCAACGCAACCAAGCCGGGCTGGGACCCACCCGGATCCCGAGCACAACCCGTGCAGTGTACCGCGGGCAAAGATCCGGTTCCACAATCTGAACCGCAACCAATTCCTCGACGGACGGCGACTCGGTTTCTTCGTACGACACTTCGGGGATCCGCAGGGGATTGCCGGTTAAAGCCGCAATTTCCCGAGCCACGCCGATGACACTGTTGAGGTCCGGACGGTTTGGCGTGATTTCTAAATCCAGCACGTAATCTTCCTGGTCCCGTCCCAGGTATTGAGCCAGAGGAGTGCCGACCGGAGCATCCGGCGGCAGAACCATAATGCCTTCATGATTTTCGGAAATTCCCAGCTCTTTCTCCGAGCAAAGCATTCCCTGGGATTCCACCCCGCGGATCTTGGTGACCCGAATAGTAAGCGGCTTCTCCCCAGGTGCTGCCGGAAGACTGTAACCAGGCAGGATCAAAGCCACTTTATCCCCGGCTTGGAAATTGGAGGCCCCGCAGACGATCTGCCGTTCCTCTTTCCCATCGAAGACCCGACATAAAGAGAGCCGATCGGCGTTGGGATGTTTTTCTCGAGAGAGGACCTGGGCGACCACAACCCCTTCCATCCCACCGCCGACTTTCTGAATCCCTTCCACCTCCAGACCGAGCATGGTCAAGCGCTCGGCCAGTTCGTCTACGGACCAATCAAAGTCGACGTATTGTTTGAGCCATTGAACTGTTACTTTCATCGCCGTCCCTCGGACTTCATTGAGTTACACCCCAACGAAGACAAGGCCAAGGAAAAAGAGTGATGCCGATTGGGGGAGGGACCGCTTCCAGCGGGTCCGCTTTGGGTCTGCTCCTTCCGTTCTGAGGATTTCTCAACGGACCGGCCAGGAGGCCATTCCTCCCATGGGCTCTTTTTCGGTCCGGCCAGAGGTCGCCCTTTGTCTGTCCCCATTCCTTCTCACGCCCATTAAGCTTCCAAAAGACTCAAAAAGGTTTTCAAAGAAGACCCAGATCCTAAGGCATCTCTCCCCTTTCCCTGTCACCCTTCCCGCCAGCTCCAAGCCCCACCTACCCCTGATTTCCCTTCCCTTGTTAGAAAAGGTGAGCCTAGGGATGAGGATCTTTATATTGGCATCAGTTAAATCCCTGCCCTTGAATGAGAAAATTTCAGAAAGTAGAAATTTTGGAAAGGTAGGGCGCGCTGTCTCCAGCGCGCCCTTCCAAATTCCCTTTCGAATGCACAAGGATCGGTAGGGCGGCTTATCCTTAAGCTGCCGTAAAAATTCCTTCCTTGATCCCCCAACTCGTTGCGGTCATGCCCTCGGTCCTGCATTTTTTCTCTCCCAGGAAGCCTTCCATTCAAACCGCCCAGTCGATTTTTCAGATGAGCTCTATTTTCCCGGTAGGGGCCAGCAAGGGGAGGGATCTTTTTCCTTGGCCGGTGAGGCTTGGCTTTTTAGCGTTCCAGGGCATGGCGTCCACAGAAGGACATGGGGATGGACGGCTGGCCTCACGAATCATGTGGGGCATGGTGTTGGGATTTGTTGTTGGGATTTTTCTTCGGGTGGGCATAGGCTTTTGGCCTAGGTTTCAGGACCCACTTCTTTTTATGGCCCATCAGATCTTGGATCCATTTGGTCAAGTCTTTCTACGCCTGCTGTTTT
>CAZBKV010000330.1:0-3579 GCA_964492575.1 uncultured Verrucomicrobiota bacterium
GTTGGGCCTCTCGCAGTTTTCGAAGAAGCACTTCAATGCTGACGGCTTCTCGTAGTTCGGCAGCCCGGAGAAGAGCTACCTCAACAAGAACCCGACGGGATTGGGCCATGCGGATTCGACCCTCAGCTTGGCTAAGCACTTCTAACATTCGTAACAGCGCTTCGGGCTGGACGAAAGCGGCATGTTCTTGGAGACGCTTCTGATCGGCCTCAGTTATATAAAGCGCGCCTTCGATTCCTCCAGTCCATTGGAAGAGCAAAAGATCGTGGAAATACTGAAGAAGGGAAGAGAGGACAGTACCAAGTTCTTTGCCCTCTTTCTCAATCCGATCAACCAGGTTCAGGATCTGGACCGATTGCCCCCGAAGGATCGCTTCGGCAAGAGCAAAGACTTGTTGGCGAGAGGGCAGTCCCAAGGCCAGGTCGACATCTTTTTCTGTAATCCGATCCCCACAAAAACTGATGAGTTGTTCTAATGCAGAAAGAGCGTCCCGCAGACATCCATCCGAGTAGCGGGCAAGGGCGTCTAGAGCGGCAGGCTCAGCTTCCACATTTTCCAGCCTGGTGATTTTGGCCAGATGTTCAGAGATCTTTCGGGCAGGAAGTCGATGGAGATCGAACCGTTGACACCGGGACATGATGGTGGGGAGCACCTTCTCCGGGTCGGTGGTGGCAAACATAAATTTGACGTATTCAGGGGGTTCTTCCAGGGTTTTGAGCAGGGCATTGAAGGCAGCGGTGGTGAGCATATGGACTTCATCGATAATGTAGATCTTAAACCGAGAGGAGACCGGGGGGAATTTGACCGTCTCCCGTAATTCACGGACCTGCTCGACCCCATTGTTACTGGCCCCGTCGATTTCCAGGACGTCCAAAGATCGTCCCTCAGCGATTTCGATACATCGAGGATCATCATCCGAAAAATCGACGCTAGGACCATTGGTGCAATTGAGACATTTCGCAAAGATCCGGGCGATCGTGGTCTTTCCGGTCCCTCGAGGTCCGCAGAAGATATAGGCATGCGCAATCCGATTCAGACGGATTGCATTGGTAAGAGCCCGCACCACATGTTCTTGCCCAACGACTTCCGAGAAGCGGCGTGGGCGATATTTCCTGGCGATAACTTGATACCCCACCGTGCTGACCTGCTGTGATTCCATCCTCTCGATCCCTCTCTTCTTCCCAATTAACCGGAAACCAGGTCCCCTGCCAATCACCAAAAAAGCCAGGGTGACCACGGCAGATACAGAGCCTGCTACCGTTGCTGCCTTCCGGCCCTGGCGGGGTTCACAGGTCTGTATTCCGTGGGCCCTGGCAAAACCCTCCAAAAATCATACCGTGCATTCCAACACTTGGCAAGAAACGACCAACTCTTTACCCTACTTTGCAACAAACGCAGTAAATAAGAGAAAACATCAAACGCATTGAAACAAAGCAAAGGACCAAAAACAAAAACAAGGAACCATGCAACACGACCAAAAACCTTATTCCCAACCGGCGGAGGAAAAACCTACCCCTCCTCAGGAAGAAGCCCCTTCTGTTCTAGAAGAACTCTGGGAGATAAAGGAAGAGTTCGGTTATCCCCAAAAGATCCTTCCCTGGATCCTGGCGGGTATCGTTTTGATAATCTATCTTCTTACATTGAATCGTTGGGTTCGACTCCAAGGGGTCCAATGGGTTATGGCGGCAACCGGATGGGGAGCCGACTTGGTATGGGAAGGATCGTTATGGATGTTGCTGACCTTGCCGTTCCGTCTTCTTCCAGATCGACTGGAACCCCTCGCCCTTAACATCTTTACCGCGTTCTTAGGAGCCCTTGCCGCATGGTTCCTAGCCCGAATCATCGCTATGTTTCCGTTTGATCGCACGATCGAAGCCCGGCTCCGCAACGATCACCCTCTCGGTTTTCTCGAGACCCGATTCGCTTGGTTCCCTCCAACCGCCGGGGTTCTCATCTTTGCCCTCAGTTTGACCCCCTGGGAACACGGAACAGCAGCTACCAAAGAAATGCTCGATTTGGTCCTCTTTGCGGCAATAGCCCACTGCTTAGCCCTTTACCGTGTTTACAGACGAGATCGCTGGCTCTACCTCTCTGCCTTCCTCTACGGAGCTTCCATGTCCAATAACTTCGCGATGATCCCTTGGCTCCCGGTTTATGCAGTCGCTGTCATCTGGCTAAAGGGATACGAGCTGTTTGAAGTCCAATTTCTCATCCGATCGGCTCTGTCTTTCCTGGCCGGTCTCCTCTTTTACCTTGTCCTTCCAATCTGGTACACGATCCAGCGTCAAACCGACGCCTCTTTCTTTGCCCTCTTGCGGACCGAACTCTCTGTCCAGAAAAGGCAAATTCTGATGTTTTGGGGGATACGCCCCCGCTTGCTTATGGCTCTTTTGATGACGCTACTTCCCTTAACAATCGCCTGCATTCGATGGAAACGCCGGGCCGAAGAAACCAGTGTTGCCGGGCTTTCTTTCCAGTTTTTCCTCGCAAAAGTTGTCTATTTTATTATGTTCCTTGCCGCGATAGGGGCTTTTTTGGATCTTCCATTCGGTATTCGAAAGACCGTTCCTATCACACCGTTGCTCCCCCTCTATTTTATCGGAGCTATTGCGGTAGGGTATTATGTCGGGGCTTTTCAGTTGGCATTAGAACCTCCTATTCACCGCCGAGTTCGTCATGAGCCTGGACGGGAATTGACCTTTTTGTTTATGGGGTTAACCACCCTGGCTGCCGTAGCCGCTCCCCTTTATCTTGCCGTTCGAAATCTACCGTATATTCGGCAAGAATCTGGAAAAGTTCTCCATCAGACCGTTCAAGCAATGCTCTCTCCGATCCAAGTTCGAGATCTTTTCCTGATCGGGGAAGACACCACTCTTTTGAAGCTGGGCCAGATCGCAGCCTACACAGAGAGCAACCCCCTTTTCCCTATCCCCGTAGCTTCACGGGCCCTCAGCCACCTCCAATATCATAAGCAAATGGAACATCGGTTTGGTGCTCGTTGGCCGTCTCTCCCTCAGGTCGAAAAACTTCCCTCCTTCTTTAGCGAACGGTTTGTCTGCTCTTTTGTGGCCAACTTAGCAAAAACCTCTCATCTCTATTACGCACACCCCAGTTTCGGCTACCTTTTCGAAAATATCTACCCTATCCCGCAAGGGATGATCTACGAGATGAAACCATGCAGCACCAATTTCCTCCAAGGCCTCAAGTATGGCCAAGAGGTACTTTATCAAAACAAACGATTTTGGAATAAAATGGAGCCACTCCTCAAACAATTCCCACCTTATCAGCAGGATGAACCTCTGGAGGTAGCTTATGCTCGCGAAATATATTCTCGCGCTTTAAACACATGGGGAGTCGTCTTACAACGAAACCATGAATTAAAACAAGCGGCCAAACGATTCCAACAAGCCCTCGATCTGTGGCCGGAAAATATCGTCGCCAAAGCCAATCTCCAATTTAATAAACAACTCCAAAACGGCACGCTGCCCCCAATCGACCTCACCAAACCAATCCCTGAGCTGCAAGGAAAAAAACTCCAGTGGGACCAAGTTTTTCTTTACTATGGTCCGGCAGATGATC
>CAZBKV010000331.1:0-2433 GCA_964492575.1 uncultured Verrucomicrobiota bacterium
TGCATTGTCTCCGCGATCTGACCCGCGGGGGGCTGGCTACCGCCTTAAACGAAATCGCCAACCAGGCCCAAGTCCAAATCCGTGTCCGTGAATCCGCCATCCCCGTCGACGAAGCTGTACAGGGGGCCTGCGAAATCCTGGGGCTGGATCCCCTGTATGTGGCCAACGAGGGACGATTCATTGCCTTTGTCCCAGCCGATCAGGCAGAACCGGCTCTGGAAGCCCTCCGATCCGTCCCGGTCAGCCAGGGAGCTTGCCTCATCGGGGAAGTAGAAAGCCGCACTTCCCAGCCGGAGGTTATTCTGGAAAGCCTCATTGGAGGCGAGCGAGTTCTCGACCTCCTCAGCGGCGAACAACTCCCACGGATCTGTTGAAGACCCATGCCGACATGCCAGGGAAAGACACAAAAGAACACCATCGCCTCCGCCTTCTCATCCAAGGCCATGTCCAAGGCGTCGGTTTCCGTCCCTTTGTTTATCGGCTGGCGACCGAACTCGGCCTAACCGGCTATGTCCTCAACAGTCCCCAAGGTGTCGTCGTGGAAGTGGAAGGTCCCTCCCCTGCCCTTCAATCCTTTCAAACGCGACTTCACCAAGATCGGCCTCCTCATGTGGTCTATGCCTCGATCGAAATGGTCCATCTCCCACCCGTCGGCTACGGATCCTTCACCATCCGATCCAGCGAAGAGACCGGCCCCAAACAAGCCTGGATCCTCCCCGACCTGGCAACCTGCCCGGCCTGTCTGCAGGAGATCTTTGATCCCCGAAATCGCCGTTACCTCTACCCCTTCACCAACTGCACCCATTGCGGCCCTCGATTCACCATCCTTGAATCCCTCCCTTACGATCGACCCAACACCACCATGCGGCACTTCACCATGTGCAGAGCCTGTCGGGAGGAATACGAAGATCCGTCCAACCGCCGGTTTCATGCCCAGCCGAATGCCTGCTGGGAATGCGGTCCGCAAGTCGCCCTTTGGGATCCTCAAGGCCGCACCTTAGCCCAACGCCAGGAAGCCATGGCCCGCGCCGTCGCTCTCCTTCGGGACGGGGCGATCCTAGCCGTCAAAGGTCTGGGTGGATTCCATCTGATGGTCCGGGCCGATGCCGCCGATAGTATCCGCCAGCTTCGAACCCGGAAACGACGGGATCAAAAGCCGTTCGCCCTCATGTATCCGAACCTGGAGGCCATCGAGGCCGTCTGCGAAGTCTCTCCCACCGAAAGACAAGTCCTCCAATCCCCTGCAGCCCCGATCGTCCTGCTCCAACGCCGCAGCACTCCGTTGGATTCCCGTTTCGTCCCAGCCGATGAGGTAGCACCCGGACTTACCACCCTCGGTATCATGCTTCCTTATACCCCGCTCCACCACATCCTCCTTCGTGAGCTCGGTCTACCGGTAGTAGCCACCAGTGGAAACCTCTCCGATGAGCCGATCTGTACCGACGAACATGAAGCCCTGCAACGCCTCGCCGGAATTGCCGACTTCTTCCTCGTCCACAACCGTCCCATCGCCCGACACGCCGATGATTCCATCGTCCAAGTCGTCGAGGAACGCGAAATCGTCCTCCGACGCGCCCGCGGGTATGTCCCTTCTCCGATCCTTATCGCACAAGATCTTTCCCCCACCCTTGCCGTCGGCGGGCATCTCAAAAATACGGTGGCCCTGGCCCGTGGCCGACGCGTCTTCCTCAGCCAACACATCGGCGACCTGGACACTCCCCAGGCCCGTGCCACCCACCGCCGTGTCATCCAGGACCTTGAACAACTCCTGGACATTCGGCCGACCACAACCGTCTGCGATCTCCATCCCGACTACGCCAGCACCCGTATGGCCGAACAGCTCGATCGACCCCTCCTCCGCGTCCAGCATCATCTGGCCCACGTGTTGGCCTGTCGGGCCGAAAATGAAGTCCAGGGACCCTGCCTTGGCGTTGCCTGGGATGGAACCGGATACGGTCCGGATGGAACCGTCTGGGGAGGGGAATTCTTCCTCGTTACAGAAAAGGCCGGGCAGCGTGTCGCCCATTTCCGACACTTTCCACTTCCGGGAGGAGAAGCAGCGGTACGGGAACCACGACGTTCCGCTCTCGGTCTGCTCTATGCCTGGAAAGAAGAGGCCCTTTTCACCGCCCCGTACACAGAACTTGCCCCCCTCCGTTCCTGGAGTCCTCAAGAGCTGACGCTTTTGTATCGGCTCCTTCAACGAAACCGGGCCCCTCAAACCTCCAGCGTCGGCCGCTTGTTTGACGCCGTGGCGGCCATCCTTGAACTTCGTCAACGCTCTTACTACGAAGGTCAGGCCGCTATGGAATTAGAATCCCGGGTCGATCCGCAAGAAACCCAACCTTATCCCATTCGGATTTCCCCTCAACCGGTGGATCCCAAACAACTTGCCGATCCTTCGCTGTTTCCTCCTCCTCTCCAGCCGGTGGA
>CAZBKV010000331.1:2443-3567 GCA_964492575.1 uncultured Verrucomicrobiota bacterium
CTGTTTGGATCGTGGATTGGGCCCCCATGCTGGAAGCCTTGCTTCAGGATCTTCAGACCGGCATCCCTCTTTCCGTCTCGGCCGCCCGGTTTCATCTGGCCCTGGTAGAGGCGATTCTCTTGATCGCAGATCGAGTCCAAAAAACGCTCTGCCCGGACCTCCAAACCGTCGCTTTGACTGGCGGATGTTTCCAAAACCGCTACCTTTTGAGAGAGGCGGTTCGCCGGCTCCAACAAGCCGGTTGGAACCCGGTTTGGCATCAACGGGTACCACCAGGAGACGGCGGGTTAGCCTTAGGACAAGCCGTAGCCGCGGCTTACTACCAAGCGAAAACCTAAAAAAAGACAAAACGAACCATGTGCTTAGGGGTTCCAGGAGAGATTGTGGAGATTGTCCAGGAAGATCCAACCAACCGGATTGGGAAAGTTCGGTTTGGGGGGATCGTGAAGGAAGTGAATCTGACGTATGTCCCGGAAGCAAAGGTCGGCGATTATGTGATTGTTCATGTCGGGTTTGCCCTCTCCGTCCTCGATCAACAAGAAGCCCAACAAACCCTCGATTATTTTGACCAACTGGAATCCGCCCTCCAGCAAACGCAGCCGGATCCCCAACCTTTTCCGCTTTCCGATCCTTCTGAAAAGGAATAAAAGAAGGCATCGGTCAAAGACCTCCTTCGAAGAAAAAATCTCAGAAAGGAGAAATTTCGGGAAGGTAGGGTGCGCTGTCCTCAGCGCGCCGGAAGAGGAAACAAAAGATTTGCGGCGGCCTGGGGACAGGCCGCCCTACCTTTTTCTTGTCCCTTGGGGAGACAGAAATTTGACGGATGGCTGAAAGAATTCATTTCCCCTCCAACACCTCCAGCAGTTGTGCGAATTCGGCGTCGGTATTGTAAAAATGGGGGGCGATCCGAATCCAGGTTCGGCCGAAGCGGTCTTTCCGAAGGGACCCCACAATCCCGGCCTCTTGCATGCGTTGAAAGAGAGCCGCCGGGTCTTGATTCGTAGGACGGAACGAAATCGTAGGGCCTTGTCGTTCCTGCGGAAAGTGCGAGCCAAAGACCTCAAACCCACGCTCTTGCAACTGTCGGCTCCATTCCGTCCGTTTCCGACGAGCTTCTTTCCAGA
>CAZBKV010000332.1:0-3565 GCA_964492575.1 uncultured Verrucomicrobiota bacterium
TATTCCAGATATCCGAGCCACCTCCCACAATGGTGATGGTATTTCCACTAACGGTCGCAGATCCGGGGAGCGTTGGTGAACCGACGTCTACTCCCTGAAAGGTTTGAGCCAACAGAAAAGTTCCACCAAGGGAAAGACAGGGTAGAAGTTTTAATACTCGCATCTTACCCTCCTTTTCTTTTTGAGCTCTGCCTCTACCCTAAACCTTCTCCTTGCCTAGCAAATAGGGTTAGGAAATCAGAGATTTAGGGCTAATCCATTTCCATCTAGACAATCATAAGCGAAAGGGTCAAGCATTTTGACAAAAAGAAATCCCAATTCTGTCGTCAAACTTAAAAGAATAGGAGAGGAAAAGCTCTCTCAGAGAGGAGGATTCCTATGAAAATAGGTCTTTTCAATCGCCAAAAGAGATGGATCACAAGAGGATTTCTCCTTTTTATCATAAATTTCCTAGGATGGGCCCAAACGCAAAAAAGCTCGCCCCCCATCCCTCAAGACCGATTCGTTTGGATCTTCGGATGGAACCTTCTCAAGGATTCCGATTGGAACCAGGTCCTGCACCTTCTCGATCGAGCCAGTGCCGCCGGATACAACGGAGTCGTCCTTTCCGCAGGCTTAGACCGCCTCTCTTTGCAACCGAAACGATTCCTGGATCGATTAGAGGCCTTCCAAAAGCGGTGCGACCAAGATGGATTGGAACTGATCCCAAGCCTTTTTTCCATCGGCTATGCCGGTTCTCTGCTGGCCCATAATCCGAATCTGGCGGAAGGGTTGCCGGGTCGTGATCTCCTCTTTCAGGTTAGCGCCGATGGACGGAAGGCCGTGTGGGTTCCGGATCGAATCCACGATTTCGTCAACGGCGGCTTTGAAGAACACCGGGGCAATCGCTTTCCGGGTTACCGATTCCATGATCAGCCTGGAGTGGTCAGCTTCGCCGATACCCGCATCTTCCACAGCGGCCACTGTTCGATCCGACTGGAGAATTTCCAGGCCAACCCCCATGGCCACGGTCGGGTCATGCAGGAGATTGCAGTCCAACCCTGGCGACTCTATCGGGTCAGTGCTTGGGTAAAGACCGAAAACTTGGTCCCGGCGGATCGGTTCCAAATTCTGATCCTCACAGAGCATCGAAATCTGACTCCTCGAACCCTCCGGCTTCCGGCTACAAGCGACTGGCGAAAGGTAACCGTGTACTTCAATTCCATGACGAATCGCCGAGTCCGAGTTTACATGGGAATTTGGGGTGGCCGAGCAGGGCGGTTTTGGTTGGATGATTGGCATATCGAACCGGTCGGACCGATCAACATCCTTCGACGTCCAGGAACCCCGGTCCATGTCCGTAGCGCCGATCATCCCGGCGTAGAGTATCGGGAAGGAGTCGATTTTGCCCCGCTTCGGGATCCCCACTTTTCCCTTTCTCATTTTGATCATCCCCCTGTGACCACTTTCCGGATCTTGCCCGGCAGTCGAATCCGACCCGGAGAACGGCTCCTGGTGACTTTTTACCATCCGATGGTGATTCATTCTTCCCAGATTACGGCCTGCATGGCCGAACCAGAGGTCTATCGCATCTGGGACCGAGAGGCCGCGCTTTTGGCACGACATATCAAAGCGCACCGTTTTCTGTTGAGTATGGATGAGATTCGGATGGGAGGGACTTGTGAGGCTTGCCGAGGTCGAAACATGGGAGAATTGCTCGGGGAGTGTATTACCCGAGCTTGCCGCATTCTCCGCCGACATTTCCCCGGCGCGGAGATTTACTGTTGGTCGGATATGTTAGACCCAAATCATAACGCCCATGCCAATTACTATCTTGTCGATGGGGATTTTTCCGGGTCCTGGAACCATGTGCCGAAGGATCTACGGATCGCAGTATGGGGTGGCACACCACGGCCGAAGAGTCTCCGATTCTTTGCAGAACATCATTTCCAGATGTTGATCGCCTGCTACTACGATGCGGCAAATCTGCAGGATGTGGAAGGCTGGAGAAAAGCGGCTCAGGGCCTTCCTGGAATTCGGGGCTATATGTATACGACCTGGCAGCGGAAATACGATCTGTTGGAAGACTTTGCCCGCCTTTTATGGGGACAAAAGCGAGCCGGCCGGACGGTTCGCTAAATAATGGAAAAAGGCTTTACTCCGCTGATGTAGAAAAAAGAAAGGCGTAAATAACTGCCCTCAAGGGGAAGAAATCCCGGAAGGTAAGAAAAATTTCAAAAAGGTAGGGCGCGCGATCCTCAGCGCGCCGAAAAAGAAAATCGATTTTTGCAGTGGCCTGAGGGAGAAGCCGACTACCTTTCCCTGTCTTGTCGGCTCTTTGGAGAACAGGAATCTGAGGGATGCCAGAAGGAATTCCTCCGCGCAAAGAGGGCTCTTCATCTCTCTCAGCCGTCACCTCCTCAAGCTTCTCAAAGAAAACGCGTGACTTTTCCCCTTGCTCCGTGCATCATGAGGTGAACAACGTCCGGCAGCAACGCGGAAAAGGAGGAGCAGAGACGATGGCGCAACGAAAGAGGACGACAAAAAAGACAACCGGACAATCCGAACGCCGTGGAATCCTTGCAGGCGGCAACTGGATCGTGGATCAAGTCAAGCTGATCGATGTATATCCACAGCCCGAACAGCTGGCCAATATCCTGAGTCAAAGTGAAGGGACCGGTGGCGCGCCGTATAACGTCTTGATCGATCTGGCGAAAATGGGGGCTCCGTTTCCGCTTTTTGCCGCTGGATTAGTCGGAAAAGATCCGTTGGGCCAGCGGATCCTGGAAGATTGCCGAAAACACAAGATCGATACGACCTACCTGAAAACCACCACCCAGGCCCCCACTTCCTATACTGATGTGATGACCGAGGCCAAGGGCGGTCGTCGTACCTTCTTCCATATGCGTGGGGCGAATGCCCTTTGGAAAGCCGATGATCTCGACTTCCAAAAGATTCCCGCCCGGATTTTCCATTTGGGGTATCTCCTACTCCTGGACGAGTTAGATAAAAAAGATCGGAAATACGGAACGCGGGCAGCGGCCGTCCTGGCCGCTGCCCAGGAAGCAGGGATCCGGACCAGTGTGGATGTCGTCAGCGAAAACAGCGACCGATTTAAGGCCATTGTCACCCCGGCCCTCAAGCATGTGGATTATTGCATCCTCAACGAGATCGAAGCAGGAAAGACCACTGGGTTTAAACTCCGCAATGAAGATGGAACGCTGGATCCGGTCTACGTGCGTCATGCAGCGGGGGCCTTGCTGCAGATGGGCGTCCAGGAACTGGTGGTGATTCACTTTCCGGAGGGGGCATTCGCGCGGACCCGAAAAGGGGATGACTTCTGGCAACCCTCCCTTCAAATCCCGGCCAAGGACATCAAAGGCACGGCCGGCGCAGGAGATGCCTTTTGTGCCGGGGTCTTGTACGGTTTGCATGAAGGTTGGGAAATTCCCCGGTGTTTGGAATTAGGCGTGTGTGCTGGAGGGGCCGCGTTGTTGGATGCAACGTGTACCGGGGGAATGAAGAGCCTTTCCGATGTCCTTGGATTAAAGAAAAAATACCGATTCCGGAAACTCAAACTAGATGA
>CAZBKV010000333.1:0-3556 GCA_964492575.1 uncultured Verrucomicrobiota bacterium
GGCGCGCTGAGGACAGCGCGCCCTACCTTTCAAGAACCTTTTCGGAATCCACATTGTGGGGGCAACGGCGCTCTGTCCTCAAGCCGTCGCAAGAAAAATCGTTTTTGATTTTGGGATGCCAAGAGGACGATGGGCTGTGCCTAAAATCTTTTTGCTTTGCGTCAGGTCGGTTGTTTGACTGAAGTCTCTTTTTCCGTGCCGGCTTAACCGGTTCCCTCCACTTCTTCCACAATGGCTGTCTTTCCGCTGAATCCGATGATGCGCACCCGGGCCCCGGATGGAATGAATTCCCCTTCGGTGGTTACGTCGAGGAGTTCGTTGCCGAACCGGGCTTTTCCGCTGGGACGGAGAGGAGAGATGGCGATGCCGACTTGGCCAAGATGGTGTTGTTTCCAAGATTCGATTTGCTGGACGGACTCGGTGGCCGAAGTCCCTTGTTGGACAATGATGGTATAGACGGGGGTTTTGGGCAGCAGGCGGCTTAGGATGTAGATGGTCAGGCCGGCTCCAAGAATTGCGATCGAAAGGGTTTCCAGGGGGCGTTCGAGCTGGTCCGGGGTAGGAAGCAAGGGCATTTGGGGATAGCGATCGACCAGGGCCATCACCAGCCCAAGCAGACACAAGATCCCTCCACTTAACAACAATACCATGACCCCCGGCCACACAAAGATCTCCAATGCAATCAGGATCAGACCCGCAAGGAAGACCAAGGCCCATTCCAATCCGGCAAATCCGGCGATGTAGCTTCCTGCAAAATAAAGGATAAAGGCGATGATTCCGATTGTTCCTGGCACTCCAAAGCCAGGGGTCTTCATTTCGATGTAAATCCCGGCGATTCCAATGATCAACCAAAGCCAGCTTAATGAAGTAAGCCATTGGGCGAGTTTTTCTGCTCCGGTCGGTCGAACATAGACCTTTTTTGCGTTGGCATAACCTAGTCGTTTCAACAGGGCGTCTAGGCTTTCTACGGTTCCGAGGGAGAGCAACGGTTTGGGGGGGTTACCGTACTTCTGTTCGGCCTCTTGATTGGTGAGGGTTAGGATTTCTCCTTTGGCGCAAATGATCTTGCCGTCGATTTTGAGTTCTTTGTTTTTATCGATCATGGCCTCAATCACTCGGGGGTCATGACCATATTTTTGGGCATAGGCCCGGATTCGAGCGCTGATGGCTGAAACGATCTTGGCTTCCAGAGTGGAAGGGACTTGTTGAGGGCCGACCCCGCCAGGGCCGATGAAGATGGGGGCGGCGGCTCCGATGACGCTTTCTGGGGCCATGTAGATTTGTTCGGTGGCGACGGCGATGAAGGCGCCGGCGGAGTAGGCTTTTTTGTTGACGTAAGTGATCTTTTTGCCGTGGAAGTGGTCAAGAATATCGATAACTTTTAAAGTTGCTTCGGCATATCCCCCATTTGTATCCATATCAAGGATCAAGGCATCCGCTCCTGCAGCGATGGCTTCTTTGACCCCACGGCGGACAAGGTAGACCAAGGGGGTATCAATGTCCTGCCGGATAGGAAGGATATAGACGATTTTTTTTGATTTTGAGGGCGAAGTTTCTCCCCCCACCCCTATGGAACTGCATAGGAATAGGAAGAGCAGGCTAAGAACGGTTCGCTTCCCTTTGCGCATGCAAAAAGAATACATGGATTGGACTCTTTCACACAAACTTTAAGGGGCAAGTTAGTTTTTTTGCCCGGTGGGGATAACTTTCCTCTGTTTGACCTGCGTGAGGGAGCCATCTTAGAGTGGGAAGTCATGCAGAAGTTCTCACGCCGTCGATTTGTGAAACAGTCTGTGATGGCCGCGGGGGCGATGGCTTTGGGAACCCGCATGGAAGAGCGTCAATTGCAGGCTTATCAACAAAATCCGGCCCCGGTAAAAAAACCGTCTTCACCTGGGGTTCCCTTTCCGACCGGAAAGATTGGAAATTTGGAAATCAGCCGGTTGATTTGCGGGGGGAATCTGATCAGTGGATTTGCCCATAGTCGGGACTTGATCTATGTGTCGGACCTGTTACGGCATTATTTTACGGACGAGAAGGTCTTGGAGACGCTCCATCTCTGCGAGGCTTATGGACTGAACGCTATGGTTCTCCGCCTAGACGATCATACTCTTCGAATCCTTAAGAAATACCGGGCCAGTGGTGGGAAAATGCACTGGATTGCCCAGGTCAAACTGCCCCGTCGTGATCGGAGTGCCGAGATCAAAGAAGCGGTTCAACATGGGGCTGCAGCGGTGTATATCCACGGTGGTGTAGGGGATGCGTTGGTGCAGCAAGGCCAGATCAAAGTTTTGGCGCAGGCGGTGGAAGCGATTCGACGAGAGAATGTTCCTGCGGGGATTGCGGGGCATCGGCTGGAGGTGATCCAGGCGTGTGAAGCGGCTCGGATTGAGCCTGATTTTTACATGAAGACCTTCAACAGCAAACGGTACTGGTCGGCCCAGTGCCTGCCCCGGCACGATAGTGTATGGGCAGAGACTCCGGAACAGACCCGTCGATTTATGGAGCAGGTCGAACGGCCGTGGATTGCGTATAAGGTGCTTGCGGCTGGGGCCATTCCGCCGGAGCAAGGTTTTCGCTACGCTTATCAGAATGGGGCGGATTTTCTGTGTGTGGGAATGTTTGACTGGCAAATCGCTGAAGACGTAGAGATTGCCCGAAGAGAGCTTGAGCGGGCGCGGCTTCGATCTCGACCTTGGTACGGCTGATTTTCGGGGGAGTCGGCTCCATTTTCGGTCATTCCCGATGGGGAGACCACAGCTCATCCGAAAAATCGGCTGGGCGGGTTGAATGGAAGAGTTCCTAGGTGAGAAAAAACGCTGGATGGAGGGCATGAGCAGCAACGGGTTGGGGGATAAAGGAAGGAATTTGTTGCGGCGGCTTGAGGACAAGCCGCCCTACCCTTTTCCAACGGCATACGGAAGGTCATGTGTGGTAGGGCGCGCTGTCCCCAGCGCGCCGGGGAAAAGAAATCAATCTTTTGCGGCGGCTTGAGGACAAGCCGCCTTACCCTTTCTTTGGCATCCGAAAGCCATGTTGCGGTAGGACGCCTTGTCCCCAATGCGCCAAGGGAGGAAAAAATGGACGAATGTTTTCCCTTTTTGTGCAAGCTATATAAGAGAGGTAAGACCATGAAGAGGGATCGGTCTTGGATACGACGGGTTTGGGGAATGGTCCTCCTTGTATGGGTATGGACCGTCAGTAATTCTCTTCAAGCGGCCATTCGGATTGCTTGCATCGGCGATTCCATCACGTACGGGGCTCACCTGCCGGATCGACGGCATGCCTGCTATCCCTTTTTCCTCGGGCAACTCCTTGGGGAGAAATACGAAGTCCGAAATTTTGGGGTGGATGGGGCGACGATGCTACGCCATGGCGATAAGCCTTACTGTCGTCAACCGGCTTGGAAGCAGGTCCTGGCTTACCATCCAGACATTGCCATCATCATCCTTGGCACCAACGACACCACGGAACGGCGGCGTCATAACTGGAGTCGAATCGCTTCGTTCCGGAATGATGCGGCTTGGATGATTCATCAACTTCATCAGGCCAATCC
>CAZBKV010000334.1:0-3552 GCA_964492575.1 uncultured Verrucomicrobiota bacterium
TCGCAAATACTACAAAATCGGCTAAGTCCCTCTTCTCCTTCTTTCCCAACCATGCTTACAAAATGGGGCAAGCCAATCCCAAAACCACCTTAAATAATCCCTAACCGAGCGTGGGCAGAAAAACTACCGGCAAGAAGAAGGAGCGTGAGCGAAAAAAGCTGGCTGCGCAGGAAGGTAGTGTTAAGTGGCGACGAATTCTATTTCGTCTGACGGCAGTGGTTTGTGTGCCGGTAGGATTGCTTCTTGCCCTGGAACTAATTCTTCGTCTGATTGGAGTCGGATATCCTTCTCAGTTTGTCCTCGCATATAAGAACAAGCAAAAACCATGTTGGGTTGAAAACCAGCGCTTCGCCTGGCGGTTTTTCCCTGTCTCGATGGCACGTTATCCTATCCCTTTTTGTGTAAGCGCCAGGCCGCAGACCAATCGGGTTCGCATTCTTATCCTTGGCGAATCGGCTGCACAGGGGGATCCGCTACCGGCATTTAGCTTTGGTCGAATTCTCCAGCGGCTTCTTTCCAATCGATTTCCGAATCTTAAGATTGAAGTGATAAACCTCGCTTTTACAGCGATTAATTCTCATGTCATTCGTTACATTGCCCATGATAGCCAGCGGCTTGGGGCAAATATTTGGATTCTCTACATCGGGAACAATGAGGTAGTTGGTCCGTATGGGGCGGGAACTGTGCTGGGCTGGCAGGCACCGCCCAGGTGGTTAATTCAGCTCCATCAAACAATAATCAGTTCACGGCTAGGGCAAACTCTTCAGACCCTGCAACGTAGTTTGATGTCTTCCCGCTCGGGACGCTGGGGAGGTATGTCGATGTTTGTGCGTTATCATGTTCCTGCTGATGATCCGAAGCTTAAGCGGATTTATCGTTGTTTCGAGGCGAATCTAACGGATATTATCCAGTGCGGGAAGCGCTCCGGAGCGCAGGTGATCCTCTGCACAGTGGCGGTGAATTTGAAGGATTGTGCACCGTTTGGCTCACGACATAAAGAAGGGTTAAAAGCAACCACGTTGAATTCATTCGATCAAACCCTGCATCGCGCCCGTCAGGCATATTTCAATGGCCTCTGGGAGGAGGTGGTCCACTTGTGTAATCAGCTCGTTAAAATAGACGATCGCTATGCGTCGGTTTATTACTTGCGCGGGCGTGCATGGGGGATGTTGGGACGTTTCAAAGAAGCAAAGAGAGACCTGATCAAGGCACGCGATTTGGACACGCTTCGGTTTCGCGCAGATTCTGTTATTAATGAGTTAATCCGCAAAATTGGCCGTCGCACCGGTGTTGAGCTTATCGATGTGGAACATGAATTAAATAAATTGGATCCATGGGGTGTATCAGGCGAGGAATCCTTTGTGGATCATGTTCATTTTAATTTTGATGGGAACTATCGTGTTGCTCTTTTACTCGCGAAACGTTTAGAGAAACGCATTCGGTCCCTGACGAACAATGCTACCCATAGGCCTCAACAATGGCTAGATCGAAACAGATGTGCTGAGCTCCTCGCTTATAGTCCGCTTTATGAGTGGACAGCGCTTAATTTGATTCAAAAAAGAATGCTCCGTCCTCCATATACCTTTCAAATTGATTATACGCAGCGGTTGGATCGAATCACAAGGCGGCTTAAGAAACTTGAATGGGCATCCAAACCTGCGGGTATGCGTCAAGCGCTACGGAAGATCGAACAAGCGATTGAGCTGCATGGTGACGACTGGCGTTTGCATGAGATGCGTGCACGCGTAGCATCCGGTCTGTTCGACTGGCAGACAGCCGAAAAGGAGTGGATCCAACTTGCCAAGCTGCTTCCGCATAGCGGTCTTCCATGGAAGGAACTGGGCAAGCTTCGGCTAGAGCGCGGAGAACCCCAACAAGCCGTTGAGGCTTTCCGGGCAGGGCTTAAACGGGAGCCGTGGAATCCGGAAATACTGGAAGGGATGGGACGTGCCTTGTGGCAAACCGGTGCACAAAAAAGTGCCCGCCATTTCCTGAAAGCTGCCCTCAGACTCGACCCATCGTTGGCAGAAGCAGCGAGGTTATTAAACAAATATTAAGCTCCAATGCAGCAAACCGAAGTGTCTAATTTGTTGAATTCGTCAAGGCCGAATTTGTCGCAGCAGGTCGATTCGTTGCAAAACGATCCAGTCTTTCGAGGATCTTTTTAGCCGGCATAAACCCAGGCTTTGCCTCTAGCACTGCTTCGTAATTCGAACGAGCCGCTTTCATATCTCCACATCGGAGCAGAATTGAAGCCAAATTAAAACGTGCTTCCCAATTCTTTGGATCAATACGGATCGCTCTTTGAAAACAACGAAACGCTTCATTCGTGTCTCCTAAAACCCCATAAGCTGTCCCCAGATTATTCCATGCCTTGGCGTATTCAGGATTTAATTCAACGGCCTTTTTTAAGTGAACTAGCCCTTCATTTGTTTTACCCATCCGAAAAAGTAGATTGCCCAAGTTATTATGTGCCTCGGCATAGCTTGGCATGAGTTTCAGAGCATTTTGGTACGCTTTTATAGCCTCTTGTCGGTGCCCAGCTCGACTGTATGCAATCCCTAAATTGTAATATATATCCTCATCGTTCGGATTGAGCTGAGCGGCTCGCTCATAGTATCGAATGGCTTCCTCAACGTTACCTGCTTCCAGCGCCTCATTTCCACGAATGACCCACCTGGCCGCCTGTTCAGATGGGGAGAATTGTTCTGGTTCCACAGCCCCACCATTATCCTGAGATTCCGTTGCGGGACGACAACCCACCAAACTAAGAAGAAGCAGTAAAATAAGTGTGGATAATGTATACGATGCGAACCTTGCCAGAGGGTAAAGCCACATCGAAGCTTGCTCAGGATAGCGCTTCAGAGTTTTTCCTTTCTTCTGGTATTTTCCATACATTCTATGAATCCCTTCCAGCATGGGTAACTTTTAGGGCGAGGTGACAAAACGCTACAATAAAAAAGCATACACATTGAGGCGGTGATCGCCAAGAACAATGATTGCCTTCTTCATTTGTTTGATTTCTGCTATATCGATCCCAACAGCTAACGTTTAATTTTCAAACTGCAATGTCTTGACAACGACTCAAACTACCTGTTCATGCCTAGAGCTTATCCGAAAAAAGAGATCCGTCCTTTTTCTTATCCGTAACATGGCTTTCGGATGCCAAGAAAAGGTAGGGCTGGTTTGTCCCAAACCGCCGCATGAAATTTCATTTTCCCCTTTTCCCCCGGCGCGCTGAGGACAGCGCGCCCTACCTTCCAATTTCCTTTCGAATGCCCAGGGATAGGTAGGGCGGCTTGTCCCCAAGCCGCCGCATGAAATTTCATTTTCCCCTTTTCCCCCGGCGCGTTGAGGACAGCGCGCCCTACCTTCCAATTCCCTTTCGAATGCCCAGGGATAGGTAGGGCGGCTTGTCCCCAAGCCGCCGCAAGGAGATTTCGTGTTTCATCTCTACGGCGCGTTGAGACAACGCGCCCTACCTAAAGTTTCCCTTTTCTTTCCGAAATTTCTTTTCATTCGAGGGGAGTTATCTGACCGATGCCACGGATT
>CAZBKV010000335.1:0-924 GCA_964492575.1 uncultured Verrucomicrobiota bacterium
CCCCAACGTGCCAAGATAAGAAAAATAGACGAATCCTTTTTCGGACAAGCCTTGCTTTCTCACCCTTTTTAACCAGCTTAATATTGAGTTCTCCTCAAGATAAATGGAAGAAGAAGCGAAATCGGCGTCCATCAACAAAACGCTACGTAGGGAAAATCCCCCTACGCAGCGGAAGCTCTTCTGTCGCAAAGAAAACTCTCTCTAATCTAATGGGTGTTCAATATGGTGGTTGGGATAAGGACGGCGATCGGAGGTAATATTGGGAGGATCCACATCCGGCACGCCTAATTGTTTGCGGAGACGGTTAAGCTCCGCATGGAGTTGAGCCCGAATCTCTCGGTAAGCCGGGTCATGATAGACGTCTCGTAACTCATAAGGATCCCGTTTTAGGTCAAACAACTCCCATTCATCAATGTCCGGGCCATAGAAGTGAACCAGCTTATACCGTTGGGTTACAACCCCGTAATGCCGACGGACATGATGAGGACCTGGAAATTCATAGTAATGATAATAGAAGCTTCGGCGCCAATCGCTCGGAACATGTCCTTTCAAGATCGGAAGCAGGGATCGTCCTTGCATGTCTTTTGGAATCGGAATTCCGGCGATATCCAGGAATGTCTCGGCGAAGTCAAGGTTTGAAACCATTGCCTTACACACACTGCCCGGCTTTACGACCCCAGGCCATCGGATGAGCAACGGGGTGCGCAAGGACTGTTCGAAGATCCAACGTTTATCAAACCAATTGTGTTCGCCGAGGTAAAACCCTTGGTCGGATGTATAAACTACAATGGTATTATCTGCCAATCCATGGTCCTCTAGATATTTTAATAGTCGTCCCACACTGTCGTCTATCGCTTTTATACATGCAAGGTAATCGTGAAGATAGCGATTGTATTTCCATTCAACCAAAGCTTTCCCTGTTAA
>CAZBKV010000335.1:975-2692 GCA_964492575.1 uncultured Verrucomicrobiota bacterium
CTTCAGGGCCGAGTTGGGAGGGATAGATAAATTTCAGATCTCGTTTGTTGAGGGTCTTGGCGATCATCATATCCTGGGTATGTTCGGCCTTGCCGCGTCCGGAGTAATCATCCCAGAATGTCGGCGGTTCCGGATAGCAGAGATCTCCATTGTGCCCAAGATAACGCACCGGGGGATCCCATGGACGATGAGGTGCTTTATGATGGCACATCAACAAGAAGGGTTTGTTTGGATCTCGCTGCTCCAGCCATTGGATGCAAAGATCGGTAATGATGTCGGTGACATAGCCACGATGTTTGACTCGTTTGCCGTTTTCGATCATCGGCGGATTGTAATAAATTCCTTGGCCGGGTAAGATATGCCAGTAATCGAACCCAGTAGGGTCGGTTCGCAGGTGCCATTTTCCAATGATTGCGGTCTGATAACCGGCTTTTTGCAGCAATTTGGGGAAGGTCACTTGGCTCCCATCGAACCTCATCCTTGGATGATTGGTATAGAAACCGTTTTTATGACTGTATTTGCCGGTGAGGATAGTGGCCCGGCTTGGCCCGCAGATAGAATTAGGGACCAGACATCGATCAAAGCGCATCCCTTCTTTTGCCAGCCGGTCGATATTGGGTGTCTGAACCAGTTTGGATCCATACGCACTGATGGCTTGGTGAGCGTGGTCGTCGGCCATGATGAAAAGAATGTTTGGAGGACGGGTGGCCGCCTGCAAGACCACGCTCAAGGCCACCGCCGCACTTGTCCCAAGAAGGAAGGAGGGGAGTTGGATTCGTCTTTTCATAGTTCGTTCCTTGAGATTGTTTGTTTTGTTTTCCCATTCCTTCCCAAAGCGATGCCGGGAAGGAAAAGTTTCGTCTCACTGTGTTGCCACTGTATCCAGCGAACACCTTCCTTCTTCAGGATGTCAAGCAGGAAAATTGGATTCTTCCTGTGCGAGGATTCGTTTGTAACGCCATCGATTTGCCCGGTGTTTTTTCGAAAAAACTCTGAATCTTCCTTCTGCGCATGAAGTCTGCTTTTTTCAGAGGGCGTTGGATAGCAATCAGAACATTAAACAATTGACGGCACCTAGAAAGATTCAGGAAGCTTTCAGGCTTATGAGAAGGAGATTCATCAGTTCGTGGCTATTGACGATCTGTGCAGGGATTATCCTTGGCGCCCCGGAGAGAGGACTGGCTGCAGAGGTTCGACAGGTCACCCTGATCGACTGTATCCAGGAAGCTCTGCAGCACAATCTGAATCTCAAAATCCAACGACTCTCTCCAGAACTGGCACGCCTTAGCCTTACGGAGGCGTATGCCAACTATGAGCCAAGCCTGACTCTTTCCATTCGACGCCAACATCGAGCAACTCCCGGCGGTTTAGATGAGTATAACCGACCATACCCGCCCAGTCAGAGCCGGAATTCTTTCCTGAGCGCCGGATTAAGTGGGTCGCTTCCCACAGGCTTACAGTACAACATCTCCGCCACCATGGGAGATAGCGAGTTTACCAGTGGATTATTCCGTCGGAACAATGCGAGCGGTTCGGTCGGTATCCAACTTACTCAGCCTCTTTTGAAGAATTTCTGGATCGATGCGCCGCGGCTCACCATCATCCTTGCCAAAAAGGATCTGAAGATTTCTGAGCTCGCCCTTCGAAAACAACTGATTGATACAATTACGCAAGTCGAACTGGCCTATCTGGAACTGATTGCCGCCCGGGAAAATGT
>CAZBKV010000335.1:2702-3517 GCA_964492575.1 uncultured Verrucomicrobiota bacterium
CGCCCTCAAATTGGCCGAAGAACTCTACCGAGAAAACAAAAAGCGTGTGGAAGTAGGAGTGCTTCCTCCCTTGGACGAGAAACAGGCTGAAGCAGAGGTGGCTTCCAGACGTGCCGCTCTTATTGCCGCCCGAAATCAGGTCAAAATCCAAGAAAATGCCCTCAAACAACTCATCAGCGAACGCTTTGTCGGATTACAAAACGTCGAACTTGTGCCGACCGAACCCCTGCAAGCCATCCCACAAACGTTCAGCCTCCAGGACAGCTGGAATAAGGCCTTGACTATGCGACCGGATCTGCTTCAAGCCAAACTCCAGCTCGAAAAGCAAAACATCTCGCTCAAATATTACAAAAACCAGCTCTTCCCCGAACTGGACATTGTCGGTTCCTATGCCCAGGTTGGCCAATCCCGGGAAATGTCCGGAGCATTTGACGGAATCAGTCGAGGGGATTCGCCGGTTTATTCCTATGGAATCGTGTTTCGCTATCCTTTAGGAAATACTCGTGCTCGGAGCCGATATCGAGCGGCACGGATTCAAGTAGGTGGAAGCCTCTAAGGCAGCAGTAGAGTATGCCCAGCAGGCCTTAGATGCGGAACGGAAGAAATACGAAAACGGCAAAAGTACGGCCTTTGAAGTTTTGCGCTTGCAACGGGACTTAACTGCCCGTCGCTCGGAATACATCCGAGCCGTTACAGATTATAACGCGGCTTTGGCTCGATTGGCTCAGGCAGAAGGCTCCACCCTCCAACGTCATGGGATTACTTTGAAAGTAGAAGATTAACTCTTCTGGATTGAAAAGAGATGCGTCAAACAC
>CAZBKV010000336.1:0-3487 GCA_964492575.1 uncultured Verrucomicrobiota bacterium
CCGGATAGTGGATCCTCAACTCTCCACAAAAGCCTTCTACCGAGCGGTTTTAATGCAGTAAAAGATCTAAAAATTTTGGTTTCCAAAAGACCTACATCAGCCGGAGGAAAAGGTCACCCTTTCTTTAGTATATAGAGGTCATTAGCGTTCGAGCCCGTTGGCTCAACGCGTTCGTAAGAGTAAAGCTTGCTCGAAAAAGGTATTAGTCCATTTCTTCTATATTAATGTGTTGCGGACAACGCGTTCTATCTTCCAATTCCCTTTCGAATACCCAGGGGGAGGCAGGGCGGCTTGTCCTCAAGCCGTCGCAGGAAATTCCTTCCTCTATCCCCTACCTGTTGCGGTCATGCCTTCGATCCGGCGTTTTTTCTTTCCAAGGAAATTTCCCATTTTAAACCCTCCAGCCGATTTTTCGGACGAGCTCTAGTGATAAGCAGTTAGCTTAGAGACAGGCCTCCTAAGAAGATATAGTCCCATTTTTCAGGCACTTTTCGGACAAGTCCTAGAAAGTCTAATCGAAAGCTAACCCAAACAAAAACACTGGCTTGCTTGTCTAAAGTTCTTCGGGACATGATTCGGTCAGGGAAAAATGAACTCTCCCCAACTAGATAAACAAAGAGAAAGAAACAGAGGAACGCCGGTCTGTCCGTGGCGGCCGCTGGATCGTCGGACTTTTTTGCGTTGGTCCCTTGTGGCCGGAGCTGGGTATGCGTCCGGAATATGGGCGGGAGCTGCCGGATCGAAGGAGACGGGAGAGACCGTCGATTCCGCCTCGCCCTCTCGAACGCCGCCGCGGGCGCCGGTGGCCATCGCGTTATGTAAGACCTACAGATACCGGGAAGTCCGGGATGCCCTGGCTCGAATGTTCGATCAATTAGGCGGTCTGGGGCGATTGGTTCGGGGGAAATCGGTGGTGGTGAAGGTCAATTTGGTCAATACCAGCAAGGAGGATGTAGGCGGGGTTCCCCTCTGGTTGACAGTGACGGTCCATCCGATTGTGGCGATGGCATTGGGGGAACTATTGGTTCGGAATGGAGCCCGGCGGGTGACGTTTTGTGATCAATTACCGTTTCGGTGCTCCGATGAGGAGGCCTTTGCTGGATATGGGTTTGATTGGAAGCGATTTAATGAGGTGGGGGAAGGACGGATTCGGTTTCTCAATACGCGCAATCGGCATCCGTTCCGGGATTACGCCATCGTGCGGGTTCCAGACGGAGGGGACGTCGCACGGCTGTGGGAGGTTAATCGGATTTATGCCGAGGCGGATGTGCTCGTCTCTCTGGGAAAACTCAAGGAGCATGTATCCGGAGGGATTACGGCCGGAATGAAGAATCTCTTCGGGATTCCGCCGAGTAGTCTGTATGGAGACGATTTGAAGGATGGGCCGGACGAAAACGCCATTGGCTACCGAAACCGCACCATGCATACCGGGGAACGCCAACCCTTCACTTCTGTCCCCTCGTTTACTGGCCGGACGGTCTTAGGCGACCATGGGATTAATGTTCCACGGTTCATTGTGGATTTGAACATGGCGTTTCCGATTTCGCTGGTGGTGCTGGATGCAATCAGTGTGATTCAAACGGCGGAAGGATGGTGGCTTGGATCGATGGTGACGGTGACCCGGCCGGGGTTGTTGATTGCAGGACTCAATCCCGTTTGTACGGATGCGGTGGCGGCGGCAGTAATGGGATTTGATCCGGATGCACCCCATCGGACCTGGCCGTTTGTGAATGGACTGAACTATCTTCGCTTAGCCCGGCAGCGTGGCTTAGGCGAGAATCGACTTCGGTATATTGAGGTGGTGGGAGAGCCTTTGGAACGCGCTCAATTCGGATTTCATCCGACCTATCGGCGGATCAATCCAGAAAGGCGATCAGCATGAAGGCAGGAGAGGAAAGAGCCGTGGTTTGGCATCAAGGTGGCGGAGAGGCGGCACGAACGGGGCGGACAGCAGGCCACGTTGGTGCGAGGGGAGAACCGATATGGGCGTTGCCGATGACCGGTTCGGTGGAGGCGAGTCCGGTGTGTGACACCGCAGGTCGCCTTTATGTAGCCGATACGAACGAGACGGTGCGTTGTTTTGATCAGCATGGCCGGCGGCAATGGGAGGCATTGGTGCCTGGGGGAGTGGTGGCTACGCCTGCTTTGGACGCCGAAGAGGAGCGATTGTTCGTAGGGACGGTAAGAGGCTGGGTAGTGGCTTTACGGGCAGAGGATGGCCGAGAACTTTGGCGGCAGGAGATCCCGACCGATTCGGATCCGCGGATCGTAGGAGATGTGCTGGTAGTAGAGGAACCGGCTCGGAAGAAACCTCGATTAGTAGTCAGCAGCTGGGGTGGGAGGTATTGGGCTTTGGACTTGGAGAAGGGACGACCGATAAGTCAGTGGGAAGCTGGAATCAGTCCTTCTGCCCGTGCCGCAGCGGATGCAGAGGGGAATGTATGGAGTTTACGGGCGATCAGGAAGGTTGGCGTAGAGCTGATCCGGACCGACCCGAATGCAAAAACGGAGGTTATCACACGGGTTCCAAGAGGGGAGCGTCCGGTGAAGCGTCAATGGGTGGTTGCGGGGCCGGTGGTGGATCTGCAACGGGGCCGGGTCTGGTTTTGTGGGAATCGGGATCGGGATTGCCAGATTGTGGTGGTGGATCTCCGAACCGGCCGAGAACTGTTTCGAAGGTCGTGGGATGCGACGGTGTGTGCGGATCCTGGGATTACGGCACGGGGTTTGCTAGTGTTTGGGGATATGCAAGGCCGGTTGGTATGGGTGGATCTGGAAAGAGAAGCCATTCGGTCTTTGGATCTGGATGCGGACTATGTCCTCGCCGGTCCAGTTTGTGATCGTGAGGCGAATGGGGTATGGATCGGGTTACCGGATGGTCGGGTAATACGGGTCCGAGGCCCAGGACATGGGGTGGAGAAGATAACAGAACTTCCCCGGGCGGTGGTAGGACAGTTGAGCGTTCGGTCGGATGGCGGGTTGGTGGTTCCCTGTACGGATCATCAAGTCTATGTCTGGTCAGGGGCTTGAGTGCGTAGGGAGAAAGGTCGATATTAACGTTGTAGCCGGAACGTAACCGTGCAGGACTTCAGGTGTTAGAGTATAGTAAGAGAGAAAAAACCGAATCGAAGAGTAAGAAGGCCGTTTCGGAAAGGAGGTGAAGAAAGCTATGCCACTCTACGAATACGAGCATGTAGAGCCAGGGTGCCCCAGTGGGAAGGATCGGTTCACGATTCGTCGGCCGGTAGGAGCGCCACCGTTGACCCGTTGTCCGCTGTGCAAAAAACCGGTGCGACGGGTGTATTCGACATTTTTCACCCCTAATCTTTTGAAGCCGCTTTCTGTAACGGATGCAAAGAAGGCGGGGTTTACTGTTTACAAACGGGTCAGCAAGGGAGAATACGAACGGTTGTAACGCATTGGTGAAAAAGGAGGTTTTCCTGTGGCAGAAGACCGGAGGCAACGAAAGAAAAGGTCGGTTCCTGAG
>CAZBKV010000337.1:0-3428 GCA_964492575.1 uncultured Verrucomicrobiota bacterium
CCTGGATAATCACACGACGGCCATGACCGGGCATCAGGAGCATCCGGGGACGGGCCGTCGGCTGAATCATGAGCCGACGCGAAGGGTTGTGATTGAGGAAGTGGCTCGAGCTATCGGTTTGGATCGAGTCCATGTGGTGGAACCGCGGTTTGGATCGGATGTGTTTCGAAGGGTTTTGGAGGAGAGTTTAGAAAGTGGACAATTGGTTCTGATTGTAGCGCGTCGGCCTTGCATCTTTGTGGCGCGTAAGGTGAAGGAGGAGAAGGCGAAAGAGCGGGCGACGGAATCGTAGAGGAGAAGACTCTCTCTGGGAGAAAAGAAACGTCGGATCGAGGATATTAGCAGCAACGGGTTGAGGGGTAAAGGGAGGGATTTCTTGGGCGGCGTGGGGGCAAGCCGTCCTTGTATCTTGCTGATGTGCTAAGGTAGAGGTGTTACGGTAGGGCGTGTTGTCCTCAACGCGTCGGGGGAAAAGGGGAAATGAAATTTCATGCGGCGGCTTGAGGACAAGCCGCCCTACGTGCCTGTAGGTGTTTGAAAGGGAATTGGAAGGTAGGGCGCGCTGTCCTCAACGCGCTTCAGCTTCTTTTTGGGACAAGCTTTATGGGGGAGTCGATGCAAAAAGGATCTACGATGGAGAACCGGGTGATCAGTGTTGTGATCGCCGGGATAGGTGGTCAGGGGATATTGAAGGCCTCGGATGTGCTGGCCCGAGTGGCGTTTCGGGCCGGGTTGGATGTGAAGAAGAGCGAGATTCACGGAATGAGCCAGCGGGGTGGCTCGGTTAGTAGTGATGTGCGGTTTGGAGGTCGGGTTTGGAGCCCGATGGTTCCGCCGGGCGAGGCGGATTTTTTGGTGGTGCTGGCGCCGGACCAGGAACCGGTCTTCCGCTATGTTTTACGTCCTGGGGGAAAGCTGATTGGAGTGGATCGGATTCGGGTGGAACAGCTTCCGAATCGGAAGAGTCTGAACATGGCGTTGTTGGGGGTGCTGAGTCGGGATTTGGATTTTCCGGAGGATTTGTGGCAGGAAGTCATCGCTGAGATATTGCCGAAGGCGGTGGAGGTGAATTGGAAGGCCTTTCAGTTGGGACGGGCCGCAGCTTGAAAACCCCGAAGAATAAGGAGGAGAATCGTGAAGACCGTGGATGCGATAGGGACAGGATTTCATCCGGATAGTGCTCTGGACTTTTTGCCTGTGGAGCGATTGCGAGCCTTGCAGTTACAGCGACTGCGGAGGACGGTTGCGTTGGCGTATGAACGGGTTCCTCTGATCCGGTCTCGGATGGAGAAGTTGGGGGTGAGCCCTGATTCGATCCGGACGTTGGAGGACATCCGCCGGTTGCCTTTTATGCAAAAGAGTGATTTGCGTGAGACGTATCCGTTTGGATTGTTTGCGAGGCCGTTGAAGGAGATTGTGCGGTTTCATGCTTCCAGCGGTACGACCGGGAAACCGATTGTGGTGGGATATACTCGGGAGGATTTAGCCGATTGGGCCGGGGTGATGAAGCGGAGTTTGTTGGCTTGCGGAGTGCACGAAGGGGATATCGTCCAGAACGCCTATGGCTACGGACTGTTTACCGGGGGCTTAGGGTTCCACTATGGGGCGGAAGCGTTGGGGGCTTCGGTGATCCCGATTTCCGGAGGGAATACCGATCGGCAGATCATGATCATGCGGGATTTTGGGGTCACGGTGATTTGCTGCACGCCGAGTTATTTCCTCCACATTGTGGACCGAGCGGAAGAGATGGGAGTGGACCTGCGTCAGCTCCCCTTGCGGATTGGGATCTTTGGAGCCGAACCGTGGACGGAGGCGATGCGGCAACGGATTCAAGAGGCTGCCGGGATTCGAGCGTATGATATTTATGGATTGTCGGAGATCATCGGTCCGGGGGTGGCCATGGAGTGTGTGTACCAGCAAGGCCCGCATATTTTTGAAGATTTGTTTTATCCGGAGGTCATCGATCCTGAGACAGGGGAACCGTTACCGCCTGGGGAAGAAGGGGAATTGGTCTTAACGACCCTTTGTAAACGGGCCATGCCGATGATTCGGTATCGGACCCGGGATATTACGGCGTTGATCGAAGAGCCTTGTCCCTGTGGACGGACCTTGCGCCGGATTCGCCGGGTCAGTCGGCGGGCGGATGATATGTTGATTGTTCGGGGAGTGAATGTGTTTCCGTCCCAGATCGAAGCTGCGTTGTTGGAGGTGGAAGGAACGTTGCCGCATTACCAGATTGTGATTGATCGGGTGCATGGGTTGGATGAGCTAGAAGTGCAGGTGGAGGTAACGCCGGAGGTGTTTAGTGACACGGTAGGGGCGTTGGAGCAGTTGCGGAGTCGGTTGGCACATTCGTTGGAGACGATTTTAGGGATTCGGGCCAAAGTGACGTTGGTCGCTCCTCATACCTTGGAACGGAGTCAGGGAAAGGCTCGCCGGGTAATTGACAAGCGGAAGCTATGAGAAAAAGGGGAAAGCCACAGAATCAGGAGCTATCGGAACTGGTGAAGAGAAAAAGGAGGATAGGATGAAGCTGAAACAGATTTCCGTGTTTTTAGAAAATCGACCTGGTGCCTTAGAAGAACCCTGTCGAGTTTTGGCAGAGGCGGGGATCAATCTCAGCACGCTCTGCCTGGCTGATACGGAGAAGTTCGGGATTTTGCGGTTGATTGTTCGGGATTGGGAACGTGCGGCGCAGTTATTGCAAGATGCCGGGTTTGTGGTGAAGGTGACGGACGTGTTGGCCGTGGAGGTCCCGGATCGACCAGGTGGTTTGTATGAAATTTTACAGGTCTTTTCTAAGAGTGGTTTGAGCGTGGAATATATGTATGCGTTTCCGTTACGACGAGGAGAGAAGGCGGTTCTGATATTTCGATTCCATGATTTGAATCGAGCGATGGAGGCTCTTCAGAAAGCCCAAGTTCCTGTGGTTGCTCCCCTTGAGTTGCTGGAAGGGAATCATAATGAAAAATAAAGTGTCACTTGATCTGCCTGTAGTAGAACGTTTTAGGGGATCCGAATCGCTTTTATAGATCGATCATCAAAAGATCGGAGGGGTCTCTGGCGGAGAGGGAGGGATTCGAACCCTCGGTAGGGGCTTTAACCCCTACAGCGGTTTAGCAAACCGCCGCCTTCAGCCGCTCGGCCACCTCTCCAGAAAATGAAAAATTGGAGCGGGTGATGGGAATCGAACCCACGCAGCCAGCTTGGAAGGCTGGAGCTCTACCACTGAGCTACACCCGCATTCCAGCTCCTCATCATAGTCAACTTGACTGGGTTGTCAACAGGGTTTTGTGGAAAAAGACAAAAGTTATTATCGTTAATCCTCTCTAAGGGGATTCACCCCCAGAGGGGGTATTCTTCGAAACGGAAGGAGAGGAGCCGGTAGGGGAAGGTCGGCGGCGGCGAGGACGACGCCGCCGGCGCCT
>CAZBKV010000338.1:0-3402 GCA_964492575.1 uncultured Verrucomicrobiota bacterium
TCCATTCGCTGTGTAGAACTCTCTCCGGCCCGGCGAGTGGTTTCCTGTCAACCTTCCCACAGGGTTGGGCTCCTTCCGTCTACGGAGTATTTGTTTCGGGTTCAGGGGCGGGTCTCGGGAGATGCAAGGTTGCGAGTCGAGGGGTTGCCGGGTGGGACGAGTTGGGAACCGAATCTTCCGAAAAATCGATGGGGATGGGTAGAGGTTCGATTCCGGACCGAGCCGAATCGATGGTTTTTGCCGGCTGTTCGCTTTCGATTGATAGGGGAGGGAACGGTTTGGATCCGGAATGTGTCTCTGAAAGAGGCGAATGGAGGGGCGGAATTGTTGTGGGAGGCAGATCCGAATCGACAGGTCCCTGGCACCTATAATCCTCTGGATAGCTGGTGGTTGGATCGATTAGTGGAAGAGGCCGAGCAACAGGGGATTTATCTCCAGCTTTGCATGTTGGCGCGGGATCTTTATATGCCTCGTCTTCGGGATCCTTCTTCCAAGGCCTATGAAGAGGCGATCGAGGATGCCAAACGGTTTTTCCGTTATGCGATAGGGCGTTGGGGCTGGGCCACCTCCATCGCTGCATGGGAGTATTGGAATGAAATGAATCCTCACCTGCCGACCGACCGCTTCTATCATGAACTAGGACTCTACTTAAAGCAGGCAGATGTGTATCACCATCTTCGGATGACCAGCACATGGGCACCTTCCCCGAAAGACTGTCGACATCCGGATTTGGATGTGGCGGATATTCATTACTACTACCGGCCTTCGGATCGAAAGCGCTATGCCAATGAAGTGGTGGCAGTAGTGGATCAGATGCGCTGGGTTCGAGAGCATGCGCCGGATCGACCGGTTCACTTGGGTGAATTCGGATTAGCCAATGAACGATGGCGGTTGACAGAGACCATGCGGCAGAGCCGGGAGGTGTTGGGACATTTCCATGGTTTGTGGGCCTCGGCATTGAGCGGAGGCTACACGACGGCCCTTTCGTGGTGGTGGGAACGGTTGGATGCTCGGAATCATTATCCTTTGTACGAGCCGTTAGCAAAGTTTTTAGAGGATGTCCCCTGGACGAGTGGCAAGGTCAGGCCGTTTCAGGATTCGATCTTTGTCCAAGGAAACTCTTTCCAGGTGTTAGGATTGCGGGCTGGGGGAGAGGTATGGGCATGGATCTTTGATCCTCGATCTTCGTGGGATTTTGTTGTGGTGCAACAGAGGCGGCCTCCGGTGGTGGAAGGACTTATATGGGAGGTAGAAGGCCTGCGGGCGGGGAAGTATCGAATCCAATTCATGAATCCGAGGGATGGGGAGATCCTTAAAACGCAAATCAAGGGTTTGGGATCGGGTGGAGAGGGGAAGCGTTTATCCTTACCGATGTTTCAAGGGTCGTTAGCAATTCGAATTCAAAAGATAAAATCCTAATATAAAGGCCTTTTTCGGGAAATTTCTCTCCTTCCAGCATTGACATTGGAAAAAAGGAACGTTTTGTTGTGCAGGGAGAGATTGATCAAAAACAAGAAAAAGAAGGAGGCAAAGTATGAAGAAGGTTATTTTGGTGCTTATCATTATTGGGATAGTGGTTGCGGCTGGGATATTTGTATATTACTACCGACCACCAAAACCAGATGTACGAACGGATCTATTGGAGCAGACGTTTACAAATGCCTCGGGGAACCTCAAAACTCAAGTAGACCAGGCGATTCAGGCGATCCACTCGAAGGACTATGAAAAGGCCCTTACGATTTTGGAGGAATTGCAATTTGATCCGGATCTGACCGATGAACAGATGGCCGCGGTGATGTCGATGGTCGAGGAATTACAGAAGGCGGTAGGGAAGACTGCAGAGGAAGAGGAAGGGGCCGCGTCGGAGGAAGCAACCGAAACGCCTACGCAGGAAGAGACCGAGCAGGCGACAACCCAGGCCGTTGAAAAAACGGAACAGGCCATCCAGCAGGCAACCCAAGCTGTGGAGCAAGTGAAGACCCAGGCTGTGAAGGAGGTCCAGAAAGCGGTCGAGGGGGCAAAGGAGAAAGCGGCAGAGACGGTTCAACAGGCGGCAGAAGCGGCGAAGAAAGCCGCTCAAGAGGGAGCGGCTCTGCTTCAGAAGGCAGCTACAAACAAGGTGCAGAAATAGGTTCGATTTTTGAGAGGTCTGAAGAGGGTGGAGGCTCTTCGTGCTCCTAGGAAGGGGGCACGAAGAGTTTTGTTTGGACCCTGGGCACAGAAACGCCCAGTTCTCAAAAAGGAAAAATTTGCTACAATGAACAGGGAGGGTGGGTCCAATCTTTAGGACGGATGAGAGAGAAGAAGAGCAATTGGAGTAGAAGGAGGAACGATGGCTGAGGTGTTGGAACAGATTATCGAGCGGCCGGAGACGGAAGCCCGTACGGAGCGGGTTGAGGCGAAGGTGGAGCAACCGGCGGTGGTGGTGCGGGGGCTGACGAAGATTTTTAAGGATTTTTGGGGTCGGCCGAAGGCGAAAGCGGTTGATAACATTAGTTTTGAGGTTCATCAGGGGGAGATCTTTGGTTTGTTGGGGCCAAACGGGTCGGGCAAGAGCACGACGGTCAAGATTCTTTTGGGGCTGTTATATCCTACCAGAGGGTTAGTGGAGGTGTATGGGCATTCTCCGCGGCATGTGGCGACGAAATCGCGGATTGGGTATTTGCCGGAGGAGTCTTATCTGTATCGTTATCTTGATTCTGTCGAGACCCTCGAATTCTTTGGGTCTCTTTTCCATATCGAGCCTAAGGAACGACGACGGAGGATTGAACAGTTACTGGAAATGGTGGGACTCGCGAACGTCCGGCGTCGGACGGTCGGGGAATTTTCCAAAGGAATGCAGCGTCGGATCGGACTGGCCCAAGCCCTCATCAACGATCCGGACTTGATCATTCTGGATGAGCCGACCTCGGGGTTGGATCCGATCGGTTGCCGGGAAATGAAAGACCTGATCCTGGCCCTCAAACGGCGGGGAAAGACCGTGATCCTGAGCAGTCACCTTTTGGCCGATGTGGAGGAGGTGTGTGATCGAGTCGCGATTTTGTACGGGGGACGGATTCAAGCGATGGGGACCTTGAATGAGCTGCTCACCGAGCGGGACACGATTCGCATCACCTGTCCGGTCCTCCGTCGAGAGACCCTGGAGAAGGTCCTTCAAATCATTCGAGAAGAGGTAGGGGAGGGGAAAGTACAGATTGATAATCCTCGGCAGAATTTGGAGCGGTATTTCTTGAGTGTGGTGGAGCGAGCCCGGAAAGCCGTAGAGACCTCTGGGGCGGTCTCCGGGACTCGGATTGCGGAATATCTCCGTGGAAAGGCCGAAGAATTGCCTGAGACACCGGACCGTCTCCTCGAACGCTTTACGAAGAAGGAAGAAGCCCCGACACCACCTCCTCAACCCGT
>CAZBKV010000339.1:0-3364 GCA_964492575.1 uncultured Verrucomicrobiota bacterium
CGTCGGCCCAGGCGCCGGGCCACAATCTGTTCTAATCCGACAAACGCCCCACCGCAGATAAACAGGATGTGGGTCGTGTCGACACGGATGAATTCTTGATGGGGATGTTTTCGGCCTCCTTGGGGTGGGACATTGCAAATGGTTCCTTCCAGGATTTTCAGCAGGGCTTGCTGAACGCCTTCGCCTGAGACGTCGCGGGTGATGGAGACATTCTCGCTTTTACGCGCAATCTTGTCGATCTCGTCGATGTAGACGATACCGATTTGAGCCCGTTCTACGTTGAAGTCGGCGTTTTGGAGGAGGCGGAGGATGACGTTTTCTACGTCTTCTCCCACATACCCCGCTTCGGTCAACGTGGTGGCGTCGGCAATGGCAAACGGTACGTCTAAGGCCTTGGCTAAGGATCGGGCCAGGAGGGTCTTGCCACATCCGGTGGGGCCGATCATCAGGATGTTGCTCTTTTCCAGTTCGACGTCGTCCTCGCCCTGGGCCGGGATTTCGCTTTGCATGCGAGCTCGATAGGCTTGGATCCGTTTGTAGTGGTTATAGACAGCGACGGCGAGGGTCTTCTTGGCCTCTTCTTGGCCTATGCAGTATTGGTCCAGATGACGTTTGATTTCAGCCGGCCGTGGCAGACGGAGTTGAGGAATTTGAGCGGCCTCGGCAGCCCGTTCGCGCTGAAGGACGGCGTTGCAGAGTTCGATGCAGCTGTCGCAGATGTACACTCCGGGGCCTTGAATCAGTTTCCGAACCTCGGCCGCAGAGCGGCCGCAGAAACTACAGAAGGTTAAATTGCGTGGTTTTGCCATTGGTAGAACCTCCTCTTTCCTTTTTGTTTCCGTCCCGTTCGGCCCCGGTGAATCCTAAGAAGGCCTTGCGAAGAGGTTAATTCTTACTGGCTCCTGCCGGTTCGGGGACCGGAGCGATCTCTTTCCGCGATTTAAGCACCTGGTCCACCAGCCCATATTCGAGGGCTTCTTCGGCCGACATGAAGCGGTCCCGATCGGTATCCTTGGCAACCTGCTCCACGCTCTTCCCGGAATGATAAGCCAGGATTTCATTCAACCGGTCTTTTAATCGCAGGATTTCGCGGGCTTGGATGCTGATGTCTGCTGCAGCTCCTTGAACCCCGCCCCAAGGCTGATGGATCATGATGCGGGCGTTGGGCAGGGCGTAACGTTTCCCTTTGGCGCCTGCGGCCAGAAGCACAGCCCCCATGGACGAGGCCTGGCCGATGCAGTAAGTGTTTACATCACAAGTCACAAACTGCATCGTGTCATAAATCGCTAATCCGGCGGTCACGCTGCCTCCTGGGCTGTTGATGTAGAGGTGGATGTCTTTCTTTGGATCCTGCATCTGGAGGAAGAGCATCTGGGCGATGACGACATTGGCGACCATGTCATCGATGGGGGTACCCAGGAAGATGATTCGATCTACTAACAGACGGGAATAGATATCGTATCCGCGTTCGCCGCGGCCCGTCTGTTCCACGACCATCGGGATCAGGAAGTTGTTTGCTAGCGTCTTATCCATAGCGCATCACCTCTTTTCTCTGTCGCCAAGCTACCGGTCCGTTTGATCCCCGTCAAGCGATGGAGGAGAGGTTTTTTCATGCTGCCTCTGTTTTATGTCTGGATATGCACGGTGAGGGTGGCTGGAGCATGGAGGAGGGTTTCGGGTTCCAGTTGGATTTCCAGGCGGGAACCTTTTCGATTCCAGCGGCAGGGAAGGGGATGGCCGTTGAGGGTGACCTGAACCTGTGGGGACTTGGTGGAACCCCCTTCAGGCAGTTGGAAGGCCAGGGTGCGCAGTCGAAGTCGACCCCATCGGAGTTGGATCTGGTTTTGTTGGGCGTGTGAGGTTCGGGTTTGGGAAAGGGTCCCCCAGCCTTCGGCTGCAGTAAAAGCGCAGCGGAAGTTTTCCGGCGTGAGGCGCGGGGCAAAACCGAGGTGACCTTTGGGACCGTGGTACTCGAAGCCACTGAGGTTCAGGAGCATGCCCCAACTGGCCAGGGCACGGGCATAATGATCACCGCATTCGACTTCATTCCAGGGGTTGAACCGGGGTGGGGCATAGCGTTCGTGGATGGCGCGGCAGATGGCAAGGGCTTCGGTTAAAAGGCCTTCCCAGGCCATATGGGAGGCGACCTGGTATTCGATTCCGGTCCAGATTTCGTTTCGGTAACGGGTAGAGCGAGGGCCGAGGTGACGGCTCTTCGGCCAGGTGCATGTGAACAAACCGGCGTCGCCGGGCGAGACGAACCAACGTTCAGGGCGATGAGCGACGTTTTGAGGAGTGATATCCGGTGCCCAATTGTATTTCCATATGGATTGCAAGGCGGAGCGAACGGTCTTTGGAGGGTAAAGGTAGCCCAATCCCAATTGATGGGCCCAATTTTGACCAAAGAGTTGGTCAGAGAGGCAACCTTCGCCGTATTGCCATTCGGGGTGTTTGTGGAGGTCGACTTCTTGGATGAAATATTCGCCGTTGAAGAGGCGCTGGACGGTGAGTCGGCTTCCGATTTCAAAAAGGCGGCGGCAGGTTTCGGCAAAGGCCTTGTCTCCTACCTCACGCGCCATTTCTTCTCCGGCTCGTAAGGCAGCCAGATAAAGAGCGCCTACGAAGGTGTTGGGTCCGTAGTAGTTCTCGTCGTAGGTTTGGTGTTGGGGGCCTTCGAGGAGGCCGTTGTTGTCTTTGTCTTGTTGGATGAGGAATTGCAGGGCGCGTCGGATCTTTCGCCAGTTTCGGTTTAAAAACGTGGCATCAGGAGAGCAGAGGTGTTCCCGGTAGGCCTTGAGGATATAACCGCTTTGGGCATCGCCGGCCCATAGGTTCCATCCTTCCCCGCGGAATCCAATGGAACCGTCTTCGTGGAGCCCGACGCCTTCGGCAAAGTCTTGCATTTCCCGGACACTGCGTTCCAGTTCCGGAAACAGCCGGGCCATGGCCTGGGCGTAGTTCCAGACATGGCCACAAGTCCCGGCGCAACAACCACATCCTTCCCAGGCCCAGAACCGACCGTTGTACCACCACTGACAGGTCGTGGTTGCGAGGTTGGCGACCGGGGCATGGATTCGATCCAGAAGCCACCAAGGAAGGGTAGAATCGTAGTACGTATCTCTCCACAGCCGGGTGTCCCGAACCAAACGGTCGAGGTGTTGGGCGATGTGCCAGGCCACGGCGTCTGCATCGGCAAAGTGTCGGGCATAGTGGTTACCGACCCAACGGTCGCCGCGTCGCATGTTCGGCATATGCCAAGCTACGAGAAACCAGACGGTCCGTTGTTCCCCAGGCTGGAGGTGGACTTCCCGAGCCAGCCAGCCGCCTTCGGGGTTTTCGGCACTCGGCGTTGGAGAGATGGATG
>CAZBKV010000340.1:0-1555 GCA_964492575.1 uncultured Verrucomicrobiota bacterium
ATATAAGATTTTCCCGATCGCATACGCATCGGCAATGACCGTGCCGATATTCGTCACATACCAATTGTAGGGATACAGGACGTAAACCCGATGTTGTTGAAAAGCACGCAAAGCCCGATAAAACGCCGGATTGGACCGGTAATCTTCCCGGATCAAATCGATCCCCCCGGCATCGAGAAAGATCACGTCTGGTTGCCGGACTAAAAGTTCTTCTTTATCCAAAAACAGATGATCCTTCCCCTTCCGATCCGACACGATGGTCGGAGTCCGAAGCCATTCCAAAGGTTCATACCGGACCTGCGTACTTTCAATCCCATGAGTTCCTCGAAATCCAATCCCTCCTACATAACACTTCGGGCGTTGGGCTTGGGGGATTGAAGCCGTTCGACGCTCGAGATCTTTCTGACGGCTCTGAATGAAGTGAATCACCGCTTCGGCCCGTTTTTCTTTACCCAGGATGCGACCGAGCAACTGCAGCGAATCAAACAGTCGATTATCAAACGAGGCAAACGGACCGTAGGAGACAATGACGACCGGAATCCCTAGCCGTCGCTGCATTTGATCCGCTTTGGGGGCATCGAGATAGGTCATAAAAACCACATCCGGATGCACTGCCAAGATCGGCTCTAACGGGGGAATCTGATTGATGGTACTCACGCCGCCGGGGCCGATCACCGGAAGTTGAAGAAACTCCGGATGAGCCAGCCGATACGGACGACTCCAAGGCATCTGCTTCTCAATCTCTTCCACACCGACCACCCGGTCCTGGGCTTGAAGGTAACAAATCAGCCGAAGGGTCCCTGGCGCAATGCAGACAATCCGCTGCGGCTGGGCCCGAAGAGTCACCCGTCGTCCGGCCAGGTCGGTCACGCGAAGAGGAAACGCCGGGGCCTTTGTTCCTCCCTTACTGCGAACCAAGCGTTCTTGAGGGTTTGGCTCTTCCCTGCCAGTTTTGAAGGATTGCGGACTCCCCTTTGAATTCGCTTTCCACCCGAGCTCCAACCGGGCCGCTGAAGAATCCGCCTGCACCGGCAGGTTCCCTTCTAAAAGCCCCAGACTTCCCGCCAGAAGGCTCAGACCAATCCACCACGTCCAAACTCGAAGTCTACTTTTTCGCATACGCTGATTCCTGACCGATCTTCTCTTTCCCCGTCGTTTCCACCGGTACGACAATTGTCATTCCATCCACCTCATACATCCGTACCGGCACATCATACGTCTCCTCGATCCATTCCTTCCGGATCTCGCGACGCGGAACACAAGCCAAAACGCTTCCCTCCTTGAACAGCAAGACCCGATCCGCAAACCGCAAGGCCAAATTCACATCATGCAACGCCATAACCGCCGCAAACCCCTGCCTCCGGATCTGCTGACGGACCAAGGTCAACACAGCAGACTGATTCTGCAGATCCAGACTGCTGGTCGGCTCATCCAACAGCAAAATCTCCGGCTCCTGAGCCAACGTTCGGGCTAACAAGACCTTTTGCCGCTCCCCACCACTCAGTTGGGTCAAAGGCCGATCCGCCAACCCCGTCAATCCCATCACCGCCAGCAC
>CAZBKV010000340.1:1613-3345 GCA_964492575.1 uncultured Verrucomicrobiota bacterium
GTCTCAAACACCGTCAGATGCCCCCATCCGTCACTCTGGGGCATATAGCCGAACAGCCGAGCAACCTCCTCCCGCCGTAGCCTGGACACCGATCGCTCTCCCACCCAAACCTCTCCTTCCTGGGGCTCCAAAATGCGATTCAAACACTTCAACAACGTCGATTTCCCAGCCCCATTCTTCCCCAACACGACCAGCAGTTCCCCCGCATGGACTTCAAAGGAAACCCGTTTCAAAACCGACCGGTTCCGATACGCAAAAGATAAGTTTTGAACCCGCAGCTTCATGACATCCGACTTCGCAACAGCAAAAACAAAAACAACGGAGCCCCTAAAAACGAAGTCAACACCCCCACCGGCAACGCTCCAGATCCGACAAGGACACGCCCTACCGTATCGGCTGTGACCAACAAAAACGCCCCGGCCAAACTCGAAAACGGGATCAAAAACCGATGATCCCCACCCCCTATCAACCGTCCAATATGCGGCCCCATCAAACCTAAGTACCCAATAATTCCACAAAACGCCGTCACCAATGCAGCTCCTAACGC
The DNA here is from genome assembly GCA_964492575.1 of uncultured Verrucomicrobiota bacterium. Classification (GTDB taxonomy): domain Bacteria; phylum Verrucomicrobiota; class Verrucomicrobiia; order Limisphaerales; family CAZBKV01; genus CAZBKV01. The sequence goes on from CAZBKV010000340.1 coordinate 2,161, forward strand.
AGCAAAGAACATCCCTACCATCCGCACCCGGCTGACCCGGATCCCCAATGCCAACGCCATTTCATCCCCACCGTCCAACACATTGAACGTCCACCGATGCACCAAGCAGTAGCCAAAAATGACAGCCCACGCGACCCCAATCCAAGCCACTTGCCCCCACGTCGGCCGTCCCACATCCCCAAATGTCCAATACACCACCTGGGCCAACTCTTCCTCGCTGGCAAAGTACTGGATTAATATTGTTCCGGACATAAACAACGAGGCCAAGGCTACCCCAGCCAAGACAATCGCCGTAGGGGTCAACTTCCGAAACCGGGCCAGTCCCAGGATCACCACCGTCCCAACCATCGCCCCGATCAACGCCGCCGTGCTCACCGAACCGATCTGGAAGACCGATTGCCATCCACCTCCTTCTCCACTGGCACCAACAAGACGGGGAAAGACAACAATCGCCAACGCCGCCCCAAAGGCCGCACCCTGACTGACCCCTAACGTAAAAGGAGAAGCCAATGGATTCCGTAACAAGGTCTGAGCCAACATCCCCGATAATCCCAGTGCTGCCCCTCCCACCAACGCCGCAACAATCCGCGGTAACCGCAAATGCCAAATCACGACTCCCGCTGTTCCTTCCCCAGCATGGAACAAGGCTCGAAGCACTTCCCAAACCGACAGCGGATACCGTCCGATCGCCAGTGCCAGAACCGAAACCGCTCCTAAGACTCCTAACCCCACCCCCAGAACCAAAAACCGACGACGCGTCGTCCGGTGATAGGCCTCGGCCGGACGCACGACCAATCTCCCTTCCATCACCCCCTGAACCTTCAACCCATCCATTCCTCTTTTCCCAACCTACCCTTTCTGTATTACTAAATCAAGAATCAATCATACGACCCCACGAAGCTTTCCCCCTGCAAAAAGAAGAAAGAAAATGAAAAGAGCATCGATCAACTTTCTGCCTGTAACAAGATTCCTAGAAAAAGGAGAAAATAAGGATCAGCCCTCTCAAACCGTCTTCGCTTCCATCAGCATTCTAAAGCTTACCAAAAATTGGGAAAAGACGTTGGAACTCATCCGAAAAATCGGCTGGGTCCTTGGAAGGAAAGGCTTTTGAGGAGAGAAAACATTGAATGAAAGGCAGGATCGCAGCGGATGGTAGGATAGAGGGAGAAGAATTTTTTGCGGCGG
>CAZBKV010000341.1:0-661 GCA_964492575.1 uncultured Verrucomicrobiota bacterium
CATTGGACGGACCCGCTGGAAGCGGTCCCTCCCATTTCTTTTTGGTCCGGCTATAAGTCGACCCTCCCTTATTGGTGGGAAACTTTAGGTAGGGCGCGTTGTCCTCAACGCGCCGGGGGTAAAAGAGATGAATCTCATGGCGGTGCGGTCTGGGGACAAACCGCTCTACCTTTTAAATGGCGTCCGAAAGGCCGTAGGAGATCGGGCGCAAGGTCCTCATCGCGCCGTGGGAAATCTCAGGAAGGAACGATCGGAAAGATTGGAGAGTGGTAGGGAGGGTACCGACACGGCTTTTGGAAGCTCCGCTGGAAAACGATCCTCATGTCGTTCCGCTCCTCAAAGCGTGGAAGAGGAGAACCAGAATCCTCCTTCCGTCATTTCCATATTTTCGGACAGGCTCTAAGGGAGACAAAAATTCTTAATAAAAAACCCGAAGGGGACCGGATAGGGATGCTCTATGTTTTGCATTCGAGAAATTTCTCGCCCGGCAGATCTTTTTAGGGCCTCCCCGATTTTTATTTAACAAGATGGATGGGAGAGCTAATATAATAAAAGAACAAAGATGGGGAGGGGTAGCTATGAAACGCTTTCGGATGCAACGTCTGTTCTCTCGGGGGGTCGTAGTGTCTATATTTCCCAGTTCCTAGCTCAAGGCCTAAAT
>CAZBKV010000341.1:671-3335 GCA_964492575.1 uncultured Verrucomicrobiota bacterium
AGCTAATATAATAAAAGAACAAAGATGGGGAGGGGTAGCCCTGAAACGCTTTCGGATGCAACATTTGCTCTCTCGGGATTTGTAATGTCTATATTTCCCAATCCCTAGCTCAGGGCCCAAGTCGGTTCATCAAACGTAGCTAGGATTTTACTGTGTATGAATAGGTAACGGCTATAAAAGGTCCGAAGCGCCGAAAGGTATAAATTCTCTAGAAGGTAGCAATGAAAAAGATGCGAGTGGTTCTAAAGTGGATTATGCCGATCGTAGCCTCATTCGGCATGCATGTAGACTTATGCGCAGTCCCAACCTGTCTCGTTACCAAAAGGAAACCCCAACCGTTCAGGGATTCATTCGAAGTTCGTCATTCCAGACGTCGGGTTACGGCCATTCCTTCTACCAGAGGAATTCTACGATCCGACGACCTTTTGTGTCACGATCGCAAATGAGGTGAGAGATCAATGGATGGTCCTTGAGGCTTCCTCGGACCCGACTTCATAGAGAGAACTCGTCCATGTTCTTTTTACTGAATTTTCGACTCGTCCTCCCTACCCAGGTCCTCTTCCAGGCCTTCAGAGATGTTATTTTGATTGCTAGGCTGGGACTCTACCGCGACAATTCTACCTATGCGTGTGCCAAGTAGATCGGTGGAACAAGCCCGAAAATTGTGGGGAATCCCAGAAAATGCGTTCCTCCTGTTTCCATATTCTTTATACCGACGTTAAGGAAACAATTGGAGATGAGCTATAGCTTTTTCCTACCTGGGCAAGTCGTGAACCAAAGCTTTTTATGCCTAGCCAATTTCACCTGGACAGCGTAACCTATCTTTCTCCTCCACCGTCTATCTATTCGACAAACAGGCTTGCCAAAGCTATCCTGAAGGGAATCCGACGCAGGAAATTTACGAGAAACAGTTCGACAACGGTTTGGATACAATGAGGTTCAAGAAGATAGTTTCAAGCAATATGAATCCTATCGCAAAAGGATCGATGGATCAAAAGAAAGGGACTCTGACCATAGAACGAGTCCTTCCTGTTTTCCAATGCGCGTTCCTGCTTGTCTCTTGGCTCCTGGCTCCGGTCTTGGCGTTGGCACAGGATGCATCCCCTGGTTCCTCAGAAGCGGCAAAGCAACACGAAGCTCGGATGGCATGGTGGCGTCAGGCGAAATTCGGCATGTTTATTCACTGGGGACTCTACTCCATCCTAGGCCGCGGCGAATGGGTGATGAACAGGGAAAAGATCCCGGTGGCCGAATATGCCAAACTTGCCAAGCGATTCAATCCAGTAAGGTTCAATGCGGACGAATGGGTGCGTTTCGCCAAAGACGCAGGGATGAGATACATGGTCATCACCGCCAAGCACCACGATGGTTTTGCAATGTTTGGATCAAAGGTCAGCTCTTATAACATTGTGGACGCTACCCCGTTTAAACGTGATCCGTTGAAGGAACTGGCTGCGGCTTGCAAGAAATACGGCATTAAGTTCGGTGTATACTACTCTCAAGCTCAAGATTGGCATCATCCGGGCGGCGCAGTGGCCAGAGGCTCCTGGGATCCAGCCCAGAAAGGGGATTTTGAACACTATCTCCGCACGATATCCATGCCCCAGGTTAAAGAACTGCTCACAGGCTATCATCCTGCCGTGATTTGGTTTGATACTCCGAGGAATATGACACCAGCCTATGCCCGGGAGTTTGTCCGGCTCGTACGAAGCCTGCGGCCGCAAACGATTATCAACAGCCGGTTGTTGTATTCGGGGCGCGTTGTTATGGGTCTGGACAAAGCCCGATTGGACGAGCTTCGGGACATTGGCGTGGACTACCTTTCTTATCCGGACCGGACTATTCCCGAGCATCCGGCGCCTGGCTGGGATTGGGAAACTCCTATGACGTTGAACAATTCATGGGGCTATAACGCAACAGATCATAACTGGAAATCGCCTAAAAAAGTCGTGGAGATGTTGGCCAGGGTCGTAAGCAAGGGAGGCAACCTCCTACTCAATTTCGGCCCCACGGCAGAAGGTGTCATACCCCCTGAATCTATCGAGGTCATGAAGCCGGTGGGAGCCTGGCTGCGTGCCAATGGCGAAGCGATTTACGGTGCCCATCCTAGTAACTTAATGAGCCCCGCCAGGAAAACCCCAGCTGGAAGAAGGATACGGCGAATCAGGGGCGCCGAGCGAACAGAGATCGTTGTCGACTGGGTAGCCACTACACGACCGGCTGATAAGGTAACCGGCCGGCCAGCTAAAACTTATTTGATTCTCTTCAAATGGCCCACCCATCGTCGGCTAGAAATAAAAGGCATAACCAGCCGTGTCACGAGGGCCTATCTGCTGGCTACACACAAGCCGCTTCAATATTCGCAGAAGAACCAGACGGTTTCAATTACACTTCCAGCGAATGCACCCGATCCAATCGCCACAGTGGTCTGCCTGGAGCACGCCTTGTAGCCAACCACAGACCATCCCCGTAGTGCCTTAAGGGCGATCCGCTAGTAACATATTAAAGTCATTATTGAAGCAAGGGGAGCCATCAAATGAACCAAAGGGAATTGTTCCTACTCGCAGTGTTGCTCTCTCTTACGAACTTGCCGCTTCGCGCCGGCGATGCATTTCCGCCATTCCGTTGGGATCATGTGCCCGTGTATGCACACGTCGGCAAAAG
>CAZBKV010000342.1:0-3335 GCA_964492575.1 uncultured Verrucomicrobiota bacterium
GCATCGAGGACGGGACGAATCCGATCCCGCCACGCGGCGGCGAGCCGAGAGAGGTTTTTGTGGACTTCATAACGGGCTTTGCGCCGGAGACTTCGCTCGACAGGAGCACGAAGCAAAAAATTCGGAAGAAGGTACCCCAACAGTTCGGTAGGGAGAAGGAATTCCATGCTGACATCAACCGGAGGGCTTTCTACATCTGGGATTTCCCAGGTTAGGGTGGGTTCTCCAAGCTGGATACCCAGCACTTCATAGACCTGGCGGCTCATCGAAGCGAGGATTCCACGGAGCTCGCGTTCTAGATGTTCTTGAAACTTTTGAACTGGGGCAAGAAACAGACTCCGGGACGATTCCGAAAGACGGAAAAGGGCTTCTCGGAGGGTTTGTTGCATCCATTGTTGATAGGTATGGATGAGAGCCGGGACACGCAGGGCATGCCATTCGCGAAGTTTTTGTTCCAGTTGCGAGACGATGGATTGGGTGAGTTCGGCTTCGGCAGGGGCTAGGGCTTGGAGAGTTTCGTCTAACGTGGAAGCCCACCATTGCTGGACCAGAACGCGGAAAGAATGGCGGACGGAGTGGAGGTGTTCGGAGGTTCCTTTTAGTTTTTGGCGTAAGGTTTCGCGGGCGGCCTCACTGCGTTGGCGCGCGGCCAGGATGACTCGGATATGATCCCGGATTTGAACCAGAGCGGTGCGAAGTTTATGGAGCCGAATTTCGGAGGCGACCCGACGACTGGATTGACGGAGAGGTTGAAGGAGTTGGGTGAGGAGTTGTTCACGGAGATGCTCCATCTGAGGATCGATGGAGTATAGGTAGATGGGGGTCTGCTGGAAACCAGCTTGGTGGAGCCGGTCGGTGACGTAGCGGATAATCTCCTCTCGTTGGGAAGGGCTGACCAGGTCGGCTTTGGTGAGAAGAAGGACGATGCGAGGGGTCAGTTGATGGAGTTCTTGGAGGAGCTGGAGGTCATAGCTGGCCAAGGGGGCGTCGCAGCTGATGCAGACCAGGGCCGCTTCGATTCGTGGTAACCATTGTTTGGTCGCTTGGGTGTTATGAAGAAGAGCGCTATCCAGGCCGGGTGTGTCGATAAATTCCAGAGGATCTAATAAGGAGAGAGTGGGGCTGTAGATTGTAACTTGGCGAACTTGTTTTTCGTTATGAGGGTTGGCCCGCTCTGTGACGTAATCTGCTACCTGATTGATAGGAATTATTTCCCTATGGCCATCGAGAAATTCGACTTCGGCACGGGGGTTAGGATCGTAGCGGAGGCGGGTTACAATGCCGGTAAGAGGGATGGCGGCTGTCGGCAGGAGGTCTTGGCCGAAGAGATGATTCAGAAGGGAACTTTTCCCGGCCTTGAATCGTCCGACCACAGCGACGGTGACGGTAGTGGATTCGGCTTGGGTGCTGAGCCAAGCTTCAAGGAGTCGGCGAGGGTTTTCTAACGAAAAACGATTGGCCAACGAGTAAAGTTCTTGGGCGATGGATTCCGGAGATAGAGAAGTGTCAATTCGGTCATTTGGAGGTTGTGGGGAGGTTGAGGGCCGAATGGTACTGGGGGTTGGGTCTTTTTCCCCCGTGGTTTCTGGTTGCAGAGCGGTTCGGGAACAGAACCCAAACGGTCGTGAATCCGCGGATGAGGCGGTTACAGAAGGCCTGTTTTGTGATGAGTCGGTTTTCATACTCCTTCTCCTTGAGTTCAGATTTAGATCGACTGAGCCAAGGCAGGAGTTATCAGCCTTCGAAGGCGGTTTGCCGCATCACGCGGACGGGTGAACTCCATCACCCTTTCTTATTTTATCGGACTCTGTGGGATCCTGCAAGGAGGGAGGGACTTTATTTGAATGGTTGCCAAAGTAGGCCGTTCCAAGGAAAATAATAGAAAAGCTATCGAAGAGGGATTTGTGAAACAAAAAGAAAGGAGGTTGTATGTTGTTTGGAGGAATAAGCATTCCGATTTTCTCGATTGTGATTGGAATTGTGGTTTTGCTGCTGATTGGATGGGTTGTAGGGGCATATAACCGGCTGGTGCGCCTGCGAAATCGATTTAAGAATGCCTTTGCCCAGATCGATGTGCAGTTGAAGCGACGATACGATTTGATTCCCAATCTGGTCGAGGCGGCCAAAGGCTACTTAAAGCATGAGCGGGAGACGTTGGAGGCAGTGATTCGGGCACGGAATGCCGCCGTGTCGGCCAGTGCCCAGGCGGCACAGAACCCAGGGGATCCGGAATCGGTCCGACGACTTTCTGGAGCGGAGACGGCATTGACGGGGGTATTGGGACGTCTTTTTGCGTTGGCAGAGGCGTATCCGGATCTGAAGGCAAATCAGACGATTGCGACTCTGATGGAGGAACTGACAAGCACGGAAAATAAGATCGCTTTTGCCCGACAGGCCTATAACGATGCGGTCATGACTTACAATACAGCTCGGGAGTCGTTCCCGACCAATCTGATCGCAGGGATGTTCCATTTTGGGCCGGCAGAGTTGTTTGTGGTGGAATCAGAAGAGGAAAAGCAAGCTCCTAAAGTCTCGTTTGCATAAGATAAGACCTTGGAGGCTTACCGGCTGTAGGAGTCGCTTTCAAAGTCGCCAAAGAGTCAGCGGATTTCCCCCATGGTTGGGACACGGACGGATTTCTTTGAACGACAAGAATGGGCTCGGCGCCGGACCCGATGGTTGATCTTTCTGTTTCTTCTTGCCGTTGCGCTGATTATCATTGCTGTCTACTTTGCGGCTCTTTTTGCATGGGTCGGGATCGAGTATTACCTGAAGGAGCACGAGGTGCTGGAACAGGTTCCCCCGTTTCGATGGTGGAATCCGCGTCTGTTTGGGATGGTGTTTTGGTTTACGATCCTTGTGATTGGGATTGGGAGTTTGTTGAAGATGCTGGATTTGCGGGAAGGGGGGAAGGTGATCGCAGAGCGGCTTGGAGGTCGGTTGGTTTCTCCGAATACGCAGAACCTGAAAGAACGACGGTTGTTGAATGTGGTGGAGGAGATGGCGTTGGCCTCGGGGATCCCGGTCCCTCATGTCTATATCCTCGATCGGGAAAAAGGGATCAATGCCTTTGCCGCCGGGTTTAGTCCTTCGGACGCGGTGATTGGGGTGACGCGTGGATGTGTGGAGTTGTTGAGCCGAGATGAGCTGCAAGGAGTGATTGCCCATGAGTTCAGCCACATTTTGTATGGGGACATGCGGTTGAATCTCCGGTTGATTGGGTTAGTGCATGGGATTTTGGGGTTGAGTTTGGTGGGGTATACGTTGGTGCGGATCGGGTTGTTAGGAGGAACGGAGGATGACGAGGGCAGCGGTTCGAGGTCTCGGGGTGGGGC
>CAZBKV010000343.1:0-3327 GCA_964492575.1 uncultured Verrucomicrobiota bacterium
CGATGGATGCAAAGCGGGGTTTTTTCTTGGTTGTCTCGGTCGCGATACACTAGACCAAACCGTTTCGGCACGGCAAAGTCCACCTGGTTAGTCGCCAGGGTAAACTCTCGGCCGACAGCACTCCAGATTTGGACGTCGATCTTCGGCCCGTAAAAAGCCGCTTCATTCGGAACCTCTACATACGGGATCCCGCTCTCTTTCAAGACCTGCCGGACCATATCCTCGGTCTGTTTCCATAGCTCCGGCTCGTTGACGTATTTCTCTCCGAGCCGGGACGGATCGTGGGTGCTAAAGCGCATGACGTAGTCTTTGATCCCAAAGATTTCGAAATACCGTAGGTACATTTGGTTCACGGCGTGGAACTCTTCAGCGAACTGTTCGGGAGTGCAGTAGATATGGGCATCGTTCATCTGCAAGGACCGGACCCGCATCAAACCGAACAATTCCCCGGATTTCTCAAAGCGGTAGCAGGTTCCGTACTCGGCCAGCCGCAGAGGCAGATCGCGATAACTCCGGGGTTCAGCGGCGAAGATCCGATGGTGATGCGGGCAGTTCATGGCTTTCAGGTAGTAGCGTTCTACTCGACCCTCAGTGCCTTCTTCCAGCATGTGGAAGAGGTTCTGGAGGAACTCGTCCCATTGTTCTTCCGGGATCTCGCCGCGTTGGAGTTTTCGGAGTTCTTCATGAATCCGCTCCCGCAGCTCTCCCGGTACTTCTTCCCCTTCTTCGGAGATCACCATCGGCGGGTACATGCTCTCCTTGTAATAAGGCAGATGACCGGAGGTGATGTACATTTTCTCTTTGGCCAGATGCGGGGTCCGAACCCGCTGGTATCCGGCCAGGAACTCCATCTCTTTGGCCAGTTTTTCCAGCTCTTCCACCAGGACCGTACCGCGCGGGAGCCAGAGCGGGAGTCCTGGCCCTACGTATTCCGGATCAAAGATGAAAAGCTTCAGTTCCCGGCCTAGGCGACGATGGTCCCGGCGTTTGGCCTCTTCCTGAAGTCGAAGCCACTCTTCCAGCTCCGCTTTGGTCTTAAAGGCGGTTCCGTAGATGCGTTGAAGCTGGGGATTCTTCTCGTCTCCTTTGAAGTAAGCCGAGGCTACGGAGAGGAGCTTAAAGGCCTTGACGTTGCCGGTCCGGGGAACGTGGGGTCCGGCACACAGATCGATAAATTCCCCACTCTTGTAGAACGAGATCTCCTCCCCTTCGGGGATCTCTTCCAATCGGATGAGCTTGTACGGTTGGTTTCGTTCCTCAAGAATGCGCCGCGCTTCTTCCCGGCTGACAACGATGCGTTCAAAGGGATGGTTTTCTTTCACAATCCGACGCATCTCCTCTTCGATGCGGGGGAAATCCTCCGGGGTAAACCGGTGGGTTGGCAGGTCGAAATCGTAATAGAACCCGTCTTTGGTCGGTGGGCCGATGTCCAACTTGGCTTCGGGCCAAAGACGGAGCACCGCGGCCGCCAGGATGTGGGCACAGGAGTGACGGATCCGTTCCAGTTCCTTCTGGCGACGTTCTTCTTCGGCGATTCGATCCGAAGATGCTTGTTGAATCTCAGCCATGGGTTGTTTTCCTTAAGATAATCCTGTGATTTACGCTACTTCTTTTTCTACTCTCCAAAAGGTTCCGATTTTTTGGCGTCCGTCAAACCACCGTCCTGAAGGAGAAGAATCGTCAAGGAACACTGTCCTCAGCGCGCCGAGAAGAGTAAGTTTTCTGTTTTCCATAACGGGTAGGGAGACAGCCTCTCTGCCTTTCTTTTTTCTGTAGTCCTTTGCGGGCAGGAATTTGACCGATGTCTTACACCGGTTATATGAGCTCTCGGTAGACATCCGGATGAGGTCGAGGAATCAGGACCCAGTTCACAAGACTTCCGCTCTGTTGAAGGATTTCGCGTCCGGCGGTAAGGGAGGATTGGACAGAGCCGACGTCGCCGGTCATGGTACAAAATGCCTTTCCTCCTAAGGCCATGGCTAGGCGGATTTCCAGCAGCTGGACGGCAGCGGCTTTGGCCGCGGCGTCGGCGGCACGGATCAGGGAAGCCACATGGAAAGATTCCAAGATACCAAGCGCCCCGTTCGGTTGAGGCACTTGGGTCCGGCCCAACGCTTCAAAGACTTCGGAGTGGACGTTTGGAATCACCAGTTGATCCACCAAAGCTCCTTCGGCGGCTTCCGCTCCGGCTTGGACCGCAGCCGTGACAGCAGCCGTCTCTCCACCCACCAGGACCATGTACTTGCCGGAACAGATCGATCGGGAGAGCAGGAGTCGGACGTTTCCGGCCTTCAACATCGTATCGGCAACCAGATAACCGGCTGCCACACTGGAAAGTTCGATTAATCCAATGGATCGTTCCATGGTCTAAATTCTCTCCAAAACAATTTGGTTTTCATCCACTTGAGCCACTCGCCCTGCGATAGGGCTGTGCAAGGTTGCGCCCAGAGCATCCTTAGGCAGTGCCGCAATCAACTGTCCAGGTTGAACCCGATCCCCAAGACGGACTTGCGGTACCGCCGGTTGCCCCACCCATTGGCGTAGAGGGAGGAAAAGCCGTTCCGATTGAACCTCGGTTTCCACAAACTCGGCCGGTTGATCGTACGCCTCGACATGAAGACGGCGAATGAGCCGTTGGATCGGAACCCGGCGCCCCTCCCGCATCGGATGCGGATGGACTTCTTTCGGCCCTTCCCATCGCACTCCGGCAGCTCGGGCTTGGGCCTTTGCCTGGTCACAAGCCTCTTTAGGAAACAAGCCTTCCGGGCAGGAGTACATCGTGCAAAGCCCACAACCACAACACAGCAACGCCCATTGGTTCCAGAAATCCTGCCCCATTGCCGTAAACCCGAGGCCTCGCATCACGCGATGGGGTTCTACCGCATAGCCCAGAAGGTAACGGGGACAAAACTCGGTGCAATATCGGCACTGGTCACAGGCAGATTTCCCGACGCGGTTTTTCATTTCCACCGGCATCATTCGACGTCGAGAGACCGGATGTTGTCGGGAAAGGACGATAACGCCGGTCAGGGTCTTTGTAACCGGAGTATCCAGATCGTCTGTCACCGGACCCATCATCAGGCCGCCCAAAAAGAAGACCGGATCATCCACCGTTGTCCCGCCGGCCAGGGGAAGAAGATCCCGAATCGGTGTACCAATCGGCACGCGGACGGTGACCGGATGGGCTACGGCTCCGCCGACGGTTAAATACTTATGGGTTACAGGCTGGCCGTCGGCCGCGCGGGCAATGTTGAGCAGAGATTCCACATTATTGACGACAACACCTACCTGCAGGGGGATTCCCATCGGAGGAATCAGTCGGCCGGT
>CAZBKV010000344.1:0-3324 GCA_964492575.1 uncultured Verrucomicrobiota bacterium
CGATCCTTGCTCTGAAGGGTCTCCCAAATTTGATTTTGTGTGTTGACGGCCATAGACACTTCCACTTTATTTTATAAAACTGTTCCATCTGGAATGATTTGATTTTTAGGAATAATAATAATACCCTCCCGAATATAAAACAGATCGTGATCCATGTGCGGAGGTTTTCCCTCAGGGGTAATGATACACCCTCTACCAATTCGAACGTTTTTGTCTACAATGGCATTTTCGATTCGGCAATCCGGTCCGATCCCGATAGGAGGAAGAGCTGCTGCCTTCCGCGCCTGGAATTGGCGAGTGGTCTCGTAATAATCTGCCCCCATAATAATCGAACGGTGAATCACCGTGCCCTTTTCAATAAATGTTCTTAATCCTATGATCGAATAACTAATAGAACACTGATTCAACAGACACCCATCTGCCACTACCACATGATCTAGGCTTGCCCCGTTGATCTTTGAAGGTGGCAGAGACCGAGGGCGTGTGTAAATAGGAGCATCAGGATCGAAAAAATTGAAACGAGGTAGATCTGTGGTTAAATCAAGATTGGCTTCAAAAAAAGATCGAATGGTCCCGATGTCCTCCCAATAACCTTCAAACACATATGCATAAACCCGATGAGTTTGAATTGCATCTGGAATGATATGTTTAGCAAAATCGATAGAATCGTTTGAAAGTACTTTGAATAAAATCTCTCGATTAAATAAATAAATTCCCATGGATGCCAAGAAAACCTCAGAAGCATTTTCTATTCCCGAAGAATGCGCCGCTTCAGTCGAAAGGCGAAGGGAATTCAAAATTTCTGGGGCATGGGGTTTTTCAACAAATTGGAGGATGCGCCCATCTTCTTGAAGGCGCATAATCCCAAAACTGCTTGCTGTCGATCGAGGAATCGGTTTTGTTGCGATCGTGATTTCTGCATTCTTTTCAAGATGAACACGAAAAAGATCCTGGAAATTCATTCGATAAAGCTGATCTCCGGAGAGGACCAAAACGTAATCAAAATCCAGGGCCTCGAAGTGATGAAGGTTTTTTCGCACAGCATCTGCGGTGCCTTCGTACCAGGAGGAACTGGTAGGGGTTTGTTCAGCTGCAAGAATCTCTACAAATCCTCGATCAAATCGATCGAAACGGAAGGAGGCGTTGACGTGGCGATGTAGGGAAGCGGAGTTGAATTGGGTGAGGACAAAAATTCGCCGAATACCGGAATGGATGCAATTGGAGATAGGGATATCGACAAGACGGTATTTACCAGCCACTGGGACGGCGGGTTTCGCTCGACTTAAGGTGAGGGGGAAGAGGCGTGTTCCCCGTCCGCCTCCCATGATGACAGCCAATATTCGCGATGGGTCAGGAAGATTTTTTCCATTCATGATGGTCCTCGGTTCTATCTCTAGTTAATCTTTTGTTCTTTTGGGGATCAAGAGAAAGGGTGGGAGAGGGTCATTTTGAGACCGGAAAGAGCCGTAACGTTTACCTTAACAACATTCAACTTTTAGGATGGATCGATATCTCTAACTTCTGCCTCTTTCTTTTTCTTGCCATTCTTATCTTTTTTTCATATCCCAAAGCAGGGGAAAATGAACAAAGGAGAAGCTCGCATTGGGATTATTGGAGGGACCGGTTTGTACGAAATCGAAGGGCTCGAACAAGCCCGATGGGTTTCAATTGATACCCCCTTTGGGGAGCCTTCGGATCAGCTGTTGCTGGGACGGTTTAAGGGGCGGGAAGTGGTTTTTCTCCCTCGCCATGGCCGGGGGCATCGGCTTCTTCCTTCCGAACTGAATCATCGCGCCAATCTTTATGCTCTCCGATCCTTGAACGTACGATGGGTATTAAGTGTAAGTGCTGTAGGATCTCTTCAACCTAAGTATCATCTTTGCGATGTGGTTTTACCTGACCAATTTTTTGATCGTACGAAAAAGAGTCGAGAACATACCTTTTTTGGGGATGGGATTGTGGCTCATATTTCTTTTGCTCATCCGGTATGTGACCATTTGGTTAGATTATTATACCAAGTATGCCAAGAGTTGGGAATTCGAGTACATAAAGGAGGAGTTTATGTAAATATAGAAGGTCCTGCTTTTAGCACCCGAGCGGAGTCTCTTTTTTATCAACGGATGGGCTTTGATGTGATCGGGATGACGAACATTGGGGAAGCTAAGTGTGCACGAGAAGCAGAGATTGCCTATGCTACCATTGCGATGGTGGCAGATTATGATTGTTGGAAAGAAGAGGAAGAGCATGTTTCTGTGGAGGTTGTGGTCGAAAATCTTCGAAAGAATACCGAGCTAGCTAAACGAATTCTTTCGGAAACTGTTCCCCGCATTCCTACTCAAGTTCCTTTCTGTGAGTGCCATCGTGCCCTCCAAAATGCGATTTTAACAGACCGAACTCTTTGGCCTTCGGAGACGGTTGCGCGTCTTCGCCCTCTTTTAGATCCTTATTTAAAAGAGAGAGGCGCCAATTAGTTAACTTCCATGGAGGGAAAAATGAAACAAGGCGGCCTAGGAACAAGCCGCCCTACTTTTGTTTTCTTCCTTATTTTTGATTAACTTTTTTCTGTCTGCCCAGAGCTTACTTTTTCCTCAGAGGATTCCCGACGCTGAGAGGATCGTTTTCTCTTTCGGCCGTAACCGTAGTAATAACGGTGATGATAGTAATAGTGGGTGTAGTAGTAGTATGCATAGTAAGCGTCTCGCCCTTCAAAGTCCAGGTCATTTAGCAGAGCGCCACATACATGGATTCCCGCGTCTAGCATTCGCTGGATACACTTTCTGGCTAATTCCCTACGTATTTTATTAAACTTAATGACATAAACCACTCCATCTGTTAATACTCCAACCATTAACGGATCACTCACCGCCGAAACTGGAGGGGTATCGATGATCACCCGATCATATTGAGTCGAGGCTTCTTCCAAAAGTTGTTCCATTCGTTTTCCACCCAACAATTCTGCTGGCTGATTGGACTTAGGGCCGCAAGGGATCAAGTCTAAATTTGGCACCTCGGTGGCATGGATAATTTCATTGATAGACTTTGCTTCTCCGGAAAGATAATCAGACAATCCTTTCGAACGATCTACTTTAAAGGCTCGATGGAGGGAGGGGCGGCGCATATCTGCATCGATTAAGAGTGTTTTTGCCCCTGTCTGGGCAATTACGATGGCAAGATTGGTAGCGGTAAGGGATTTTCCTTCACCGGGGAGAGTACTGGTTATGGCCAGAATCCGCCGTCGATCTCCATGGGCTCCTAAGGCAATGGCAGCACGAACTGAACGGAAACTTTCTGCTGCATTTGATTGGGGTTGGATATGAGCGATCG
>CAZBKV010000345.1:0-346 GCA_964492575.1 uncultured Verrucomicrobiota bacterium
GAGCGGCACAGTCGATTCGGACCTACCCTTCCCACCTAAAGACAAGCAGTTTGCGAACTGCTTGTCTTTAGGTGGGAAGGGTAGGTCCGAATCGACTGTGCCGCTCCGCCTACTCTCCAGCCTCGCTTTTCGTAGAACTTCACCGCTCGTTCGGCACTCCGACTGAAATTCCCCCACAATAAAACCTATACGCGGGAACAGCTTCCCTGCGTACCATCCACCTTCGTCACCGTACGGCTCGGCTTTTCCAATTTCTTAGACCGATAAATAAAACTTTCACAGAAATCTTCGGTCCTTACCAAGCCTCTCAGGTCGGACAACTAAGCCCTTTATGTGATCTTCGGCC
>CAZBKV010000345.1:356-3317 GCA_964492575.1 uncultured Verrucomicrobiota bacterium
ATCTTCGGCACATTCATCGGTCGGAAGTCGAATCGCATACCGAAATGCGTGGCTTTTCCACGAATTTACAGACTTCGGGCTTGACAAACACCGCGTTTTCGTCCGAAGGCACCGTGGAATCTTTGACGATCGGCTTCAAAGGCTCTCGTCATTCTTAACGCTGTACTCATCTCCCGGTGTACCTTGTAGCTTTGACGCCACTCGACGGATTGAAACAAAAAGTGGATGATAATATTCAAAGCCGAAGTGCCCGTTATACGCGTGATCCTCCTGGTCGCCGTGCACCTCTCTTGCATAGGAATATCAATCTCTTTTTCAGATGCTATGATTTTGGATTGCAGCGGTCCTTCATCGGTGTTATCTCTGGGTGCGGCAAGGCTAACCGGTGGGCACCTACGAAGAAAAGCAATGCAAATGATTCACAAAACGACTATCAGATTATCTTGGACAGTAGTAGGCTTAAGTGCACTGGCGTTTATAGCGGGCTTCTCCTGTGCTGCCACGAATAAGGTGGTCGAGCCTCCGCCCAATGCTCCAGCGGTCGTCGACTGGAACGAAGAAGAAGGGCGCCTGAGGCTGTGGTATCATGGTTCAATAATATTTGATGCCACGGTGAAGGTCGAGAACGCTAGTGGCCGAAGACTCTCTGGCCTTGGTATCAAACTTCAGCGGACGGATCGGCTCGGCGAAAAGGTCGAACAACTCCTGAAGTTTTCGGTCGTTCCGCTCCAGGATGCCGCAAAACTCATCCTCCGCGGGACAGTATTTGGTAGTGAGCAAGCCTTCCCAGCCGAGACGTTCTCTGAAGCGCAAAAGCGCTTTCCTTATGTACGCAATAGCGTGGGGCTGAGCCGAAACCTCCGAAACAATGCCGTCTATGATCGCCGGTGGGATTGGCTTCTGGCAGGGCCAGGCGATGGCCAGACACGCATTGTCCCACAGCGGTCAGAAGACGGACGCACTACTTTTTCATGGATCAGCCAGGGATCAACAAATCTGCAAATTGTCTTTCGCCCACGCTACTACCAGAAGCATAAAGGTTATAAATATTTCATGCCATGGACATACAACGTATGGACTAACTCAGTTACAGGGTATTGTACATGGTGGGCGTACCGCCGCAACTTTACTCAGAGGACACTGGATGCCCTGCTGGATGTATTTGTAAAGAAGCACCTTCCCGATTTTGGATATGCATATATACAGTTGGACGATTGCTACCAGATCGGCAACGGAAGTTGTCCCCAGAACTGGCTAAATTGGAATCCAAATAAATTCCCTGGGGGCTGGAAATACACCATTAAGGCTATCCGCCAAGCCCACATGAAGCCAGGTATATGGGTACACCGTGTCCACCGTCCTAGCGATCCGCATGTGGTAGACATCGCCCGCGAGCATCCGGACTGGTTTGTCCATAAGGCGGATGGCTCTCTCTTTGTATCCCGTGGGTTTTACGTACTTGATATGACGAATGAGGAGGCTATTGAGAACATGGCACGCAAACTTTTTCGCGAATTGGCAAAACAGGGCTGGAGTTACGTGAAAATCGATGGCGCTGGCGATTTGCTCTACGCCTGCATGAGTAAAGAATGCGAGCACTACTTTCAGACCCACTCTATCACGCCGGAAGAGGTATTACGCAAATGGGACGAAGTGGCTAGAGAAGAACTCGGAACAAATACTTACATACTTACCTGTCACAGCGTGAGACCCGGAAGTTGCTCGATAGGATTAGTCGATGGTTGTCGTCTAAGCAACGATGGTTTCCAGCCACGAACACTCGCTCAGTACAATTCCATTGGTGGCGTGCTTTGGCGAAATGACCCTGACCATTGCGATGTCCTAGGCACATATTTGATGGATCCGGAGGCCATGATGCCGGTTTTCGGTTTGAAAGACCCTGTTCCAGCTAGATCCATAGCCAGGCCGGCATTTTGCACCATGGCCGGGGCCGTGCTGATGGTCAGCGATAAGGTCGAGGTCTATCAGGATGATCGGAATATTGAGGGCATGAAACGTTGTGCGCCTGTGCTGTTTACAGTACCAGGGCAACTTTATGACGTTGGCCGAAAGAAAATGACATGGTGGCTTTTAGAAATAGACCGTCCCTTTGACCACTGGTCTGTACTGGCTCGGTTCCAGTGGGCTCAAAAACTTCCTAATGGTAAGCCAAAGATGGTGGGGCTACCCTCTCAAGAGGTGAAGTTTGCAGATATCGGTTTGGATCCCAACACAGATTACCTTATATTCGAGTTTTGGAGTCAGAAATACATTGGGAAATTCCGAGGCGCGTTTATTGCCCCGGCAATGGACGCGAATACAGCTTTGCATGTCTTCGCAATACGCCGAGCTCGGCCGCATCCTTGGGTGCTCTCTACAACACGGCACTTGACCCAAGGCGGCGTCAGCTTGCTCGATGAAAAATGGGAGGAAACCAGGGGTGTCTTATCCGGCCGCAGTGCCGTTGTACAGGAGGATCCTTATGTCCTGACAATTTATGTACCCCCGGGCTATCATCTAAAACGTGCTGTGGTTGAGGGCTACACACCCACTGTGAAAGAGACACCGCCTCTCCTCTCCGTCCGCATCATCCCACACAAGACAGGAACCTTGAATTGGGAGTTCCATTTCCAGAAATTTTAGCGAACAGACGTTGCCTTGTTTGAATCTCGAAAAATTGCTTAAGAGCGGATTTATCTCCTTTTGAATTTATCACTCTGAGCATTGAATAAGCGATACTGAAAGTAATTTGCCCTACAGCTTGCCCAAAAATACGAAAAGGGCGAAGGGGTAGATTCTTTTTCCGTTTCCCAAAGCTCTAACGAGCGTAGCGACAGGGCGGGTGTTTTGCTTGACTTTTCGAAGGCCATGTAGCTACTGCCGTAAGACGGTGGATTTTTCGAATGAGTTGTAACCTTCTCATCTCTCTTTGACCGGGTTAATAATGTGTTAAACTAGTTC
>CAZBKV010000346.1:0-3302 GCA_964492575.1 uncultured Verrucomicrobiota bacterium
CCAGCGTGGGAACTGTTTTCCGTCAATCCAATTACAAAGCAGAAGGAGTTCCCAGGCGGAAAGTCCGGTGGCAGAGCTACGAATGAGTCGGAAGGTTTGAGGATCGACACGGAGGATCTTGGTGGCGGTATTTCCTAGCAGGGCCTGAATGTTGGTACGAGTGATCCATCCGTTGATAGCTCCTTGAGGGGGCGGCGCGAGGAACCCGGAACGCATATAGTAAAACATTTGGGCTAAGAAGAGATGCGGGAGCCGGTGGCTGGTTAATTCCCAGTGATAATAGATTAAGTTAGAATCTTGATTGAGTTGGGCCAAAAGGCCAGGGGGTGGAGGGGCGCCTTTCACAACAAGAGGAAGGGAAAGACCGGCCACATAGAGATTTGTATAAGGTTTAGGAGCTGGGGCAAGGAATGGAATCGCAAAGAGAAGGTTACTGATAATGAGTCGTTGAAAGCGAGGTTGGTAAATAGCATGAATTCGTTCAAGTCCAGGGAGGATTTGTTTTATTTGTTTTTCGACCCATGGGGCGAAGGAGGCAAGCTGGTTGGTCGACCAGGCAGCGTCAAAGGCACAATACGAACCGAAAGGAAGGTTTCCTACGCTCCAAGCATAGAAGTGATTGGGAGGCGTGTGGAATGGGGTTTGGGAGAGAAATCCCCCGGATTGAAGAAAATCCTGCATTCCACGAAGAGCGGTGAAACTGACCAGGGGTTCTCGGATAAGATTGGTAGGAACATTCCAGTTGGGGAACGTCCAAGGAACAGGCTTAGGGAAACGAATAGTGGCAGTTAATCGCATCTTTTGGTGGAAAGGGTTCAGGCGGAATGTGATCGTTGGCCAACCATAGGGCGGGCGAGAGCAAGAGGAAAAGAGCTGGGCGAGGGAAATCCGTCCCATAAGCCAGGGAGCCTGAGGAGAAGGTCGGGTTGGTTGAAGGAGACTTTTCAGGGAAGAGAGCACCTTTGGAGCCTGGAAGGAGAGATCGGGGGTAAAACCGAAGGTAACGCTATTTTTTTCTTGAACATACCAGAGATAGACAGAGGGGTGAGGGAGTTGGACCCAGGTGATGGGGATCTGTTGAGAGCGAGAGGAGCGGGGAGAGAGCTGAAGGGTTTGGACGAGGGTGTTCCAAGTTTTTGTCCAAAAGGCGAGTTTTTGTGGCGATGGTTGGATGGTGAGGGCCCAGGAGTAGCCCTTTCTTGATTCTGGTTGCCAGACGATTCCCGCCCATTGGGTATGGAGGAGGGCGGTGAGGCTGGATTGGAGGAGGTTTTGAAGGAGGGATTGTTGTTTGGTCTTTTGTGGGGCAAGCCATTGGGCAAAGGCATGGGCTGTTTTTTGGATGAGGAGGTGGAGGAGGTGTTGGGTTTCCTTTTGAGCGAGGATTTGTCGGAGAGACTGTCCGGCATGGGGGGTTACTTGCCAGGCGGGTGGGCCTCCATAGGACCATGCGGCGATAGGAGGTAGGCTGGAACCTATTAACGATACAGCTCCTAGAATGCTTCCTAGGCCCAGGCTCCACCACCAAACAAACCGACTTCCTCGTGTAAAAGAAGAGTTGACCTTATCCATATAAACCCATTTCAATGCCAATCTATTACGCAAATTGCAACGGATTTATCGCCCCGAAGGCAAGGGGCGGAAGGAAAGGAAGAAGAAGTTCTGCAGTTTTTGTAGGATTGGCGAGAAATTTGCTTCTGTTTAGGAGAGAAGGGAGAAAGGATCAGGGATGTCAGCCAGGGCCAACGTTCGAGGAAGAATACGGGTTTGTCCCGATGGAACAAAACAAAAAGAGTTTCTTTGGTTAAACAGGAAATCCAGACTTGTCGTGACGGTTGAGCAAGCGGAGAATAACGTTGTGAGCGGTCAGGCACAATCCAGCGCCCCGCTCCGCATGGTGACATGCCCTTGTTGTGGGGCGAGGTTATTCTTACGGGGTGATTTGCCACCTTTGAGCACGACACCGTGCTCGAGGTGTCAGCATCCGGTCATGATCCCTTTGCGGCTTCGGCAATTTGAACTGCGGGTTCCGATTGCCTCAGGGGGGATGGGGACCGTCTATCGGGCTTGGGATACAGTCCTGGAGCGGGATGTCGCCATCAAACTGATCAAGCCAGAAGTTGCTGAGGACGTAGGGGCAAGAGAAACCTTGCTGCGCGAGGCTCGTGTGCTGGCAAAACTGAATCATACGAACATTATCCATATTTATACTTTTGATGAACATGAGGGGCATCACTACCTGGTCATGGAGCTAGCAGACCAGGGGACGTTAGATGATCGGATTGCTCAGGGACCTTTAGACGAACTGTTTGTGCTGGATATCGGCATTAAGCTGGCCTCTGCATTGGATGCGGCACTGAAGCACGGATTTCTTCATCGAGACATTAAGCCAGCTAATATTCTTTTTAACGCCGACGACGAACCCAAGTTGATTGACTTTGGTTTAGCAAGCCGAGCAGATGAGAAGGAAGAAGAAGAAGGCGGGGATGCGGTGTGGGGGACGCCGTTTTATATCGCTCCAGAGAAAGTTGCCCGTCAAGGAGAGACTTTCCTGTCAGATATGTACAGTTTGGCGGCTACCCTATACCATGCCTTAACCGGTCGGGTCCCTTTTGATGCTCCGACGGTGGAAGAAGTGGTGATGGCCCACCTCAATACTCCGGTCACCCCACCCAATATGGTCAATCCGAATGTCTCTCAGCCGACAAGTGATGCGATTGTCCGGGCGATGGCGAAGAATCCGGAGGAGCGGTTCCAATCTTATGACGAATTTATCATGGCTTTAACTGCTGCACGGAGTCAGTTGTTAGTCAATCGCTATATCCGTCCAGCCAGCGGCGGGGAAAAGAAAGGGGGGTTGATCGGTTGGTTCCGAAAGTCAGGTTAAATAGGGAGGAAAAGTCCTGTTTTTGGGCAGAAGGGGATGGAGGACCGTTTTATTTTTCTCGTGATTTCGCAATGAAAAAAGCCCTGCTGTACTCGGAGCAGGGCAGGGGAGTTTGGTATGCTTTTTCTTTCGGGTTTAGGCCAATGCTTTGTTGCGATGTTTCTCTAACACGGCTTGGGTTAGTTTTTCCACCAGTTCGGGATTTTCTCGAAGGGCTCGAATCGCAGCATCTCGTCCTTGACCAAGCATCTCACCCTGGAACTGGATCCAGGAACCCCGTTTTTCTACAACCCCCAAAGCCAAGGCGGCTTCCAGGACGCTGCCTTCCCGATCGATTCCCTTATTGAAGAGGATATCGAATTCAGCCTCCGCAAACGGCGGGGCTAGTTTGTTTTTGACGATTTTGGCTTTCACG
>CAZBKV010000347.1:0-2913 GCA_964492575.1 uncultured Verrucomicrobiota bacterium
TCTTTCCGAAATTTCTTTTCATTCGAGGGGAGTTATCTGACCGATGCCACGGATTTTATCTCTTACTTCCCCAATGCTTTTACTCAATCCCTAGGAGGGTAAAATCTGTTAAAGGTGATCCGACCCGCTCCATAGCAACAAACGAATCCCCCACCTCACCGAGGGCTCTCCTTCGTACCCTTTTCGCCAGAACGTAACTCCCCTCTTTTCGCCTTCCCCCTTCTCTCTCAAGGAATTTTTGAGATTCAAAAGGGGAAAGTCCGATAAAACGCTTTCCTAAATAGAAAGGATGGTATCTGAAGCCAAAGAATCAAACCTCGCCCCTCTCCCTTAGCAGTCGTCCTACTTTTAATAGCGTCTGACGACTTGCTTCGGTAATTCGGCCGTTACGGTCCGGTCCAACATTCAGCAATAAATTCGAGCGTCGACTATTGACCGTCTTCAAAAGTCTGATCACCTGCTGAGCAGACTTCGAATGCGTCCCTTCATGCCAAAACCAACCTTGCTCTAAGCACCAGCAGGTTTCCCCTGGATATGGATTATCTTCTGGAAAATGACGCTGCTCTTTTACTGCAATGTCCAGATAAGGTCTGCCCTTCTTTCTCCAGCTCCACCAATTGGAACTGGCTAGCAGACCGGGTCGTAAGCTTCGGAAAAACGCTTTTGCTTCCTCTGCAGGCATCACCTCGTCGTCCAGGGCGTCATTCCATATATAAAATACCTCGGGATATTTCTCGACTAGCTCCGCAATCTGTTTCTTGTGAAACTCGATTTGCTCTCGGAACGAATGAGTGTCTGGATCGCATTCTGGGGGAAGCACTTTGTATTTGGTTTTCTTCCGTTTTTCTGCGACGTTGAAACCCGGATGGCGCCAGCAGTAATAAAGTCCTACTTTTAACCCCCTGCTTGTAAACGACTTTATAAACTGTGCCACAAGGTCCTGTTGATACGGGCAATCTGGATGCATGACATCGTAAGTTGTATACGCGCTATCCCATAAGCAAAAACCGCCTACGTGTTTTGCTGTCAGTACCGCGTACTTCATTCCCGCGGCCTTTGCAAGATCGGCCCACGCGTCTGTGTCGATCGGTTTTACCCCCGGATTAAATTCCCTTGGACTGGGATAACCTTCGGTCCACTGAACACCCTGATAAGTGGCCATGTTGTAGTGGATAAACATTCCAAACTTTAGCTTCAGAAACTCTTCCTGAAGCTGTTTGATTTGCTCGTCAGGGCGCCCCTCTATCCCCTCAGCAAAACCACAGCTGCCAACCGCCAAAAGCGTCCCTGCTAAATTGGCAGTCTTTCTTAGAAAAATACGGCGTGAAAGCAACATTTTTGTTTCCTCCTTCAAGTTTATTCCATTGCAATGAGCTTTTTCATACGGTTACTGTTTAAGACCTTGTTCGGGTTTGAGCGCGGTGCCTCTTAGATCGGCTAGCTCGAGGACTCGGCAAAACAGGATGTTTTTCTTCCTCTGTTGCTTTCCTCCATTGATCTAATAGCCTACGATGTCGATTGAGAACTTTCTCGTACTTCGGATTTCCGGCCAGGTTCTTCATCTCATTCGGATCTTCTTTCATGTCATAAAGCATTTCCGAAGTTTTCCCTCCTGGAATTGCAAACCTCATATATTTGTAGCGAGTGGTACGGACCATAAAACTGCGTCCTACCTTAGGGGTATGGGCTATTTCCGAAACTACATATGAACGCCATGGTGCATTTGGATTTTCTATAATTGGACGGAGGCTTTGCCCTCGTACCTTGGCTGGCGGACGTAACCCAGCGTAATCACAAATCGTGGGGAAAATATCCACCGTAGATACCAAATGCTTCCGATCGATCCGACCTGCTGGAATCCTACCCTTCCAGCTTACGATTAATGGCACGGCAACTTCACCCTCAAAGAACATCATTTTACCTGTCCACTGATGACAGCCTAAACCTTCCCCATGGTCGCTAGTGAAGATGATAAGGGTATTTTCTTCCTGTCCTGTTTCTCGAAGCGCCTGTAAAACCTGCCCGATCTGTCGATCTACCTCCTCAACTAAACGATAATATGCGTAAATATAACGGCGCCAGTGATTTTCATCCCAATTAGGATGTTTTGGTCTTCGGTTTGCTAGCCACCGCGGTTCATTCTCTGGAAGTTTAAAATTGGGCGGTAAAGGAGGTAATGGAGTATCTTGAGGTGGTCCGTACCTTTGCCAAACCTGCTTATACAAAGGTTTTGATTCGCCAGCTAAAAGACAGATGTCATGGGGATTAGCAAATGAGACAACCAAATAAAAAGGTTTGTCTCGTCTTTGCTTGATAAACTTAATGGCTTCTTTCATCGTGGCTTCATCGACCTCGTAAGCGAGTTTCCCCTTCCGCTCGATCTTATTAAGCACGGTAAATCCCGGGATGCTGCCTTGGGTAGTAGGATAGACTTCCGGAAGATGCCACTTGCCCACATATGCTGTATCATACCCTGCCGCCAAAAGGACCTGTCCCGAAATAGGGATGGAAGGAACGATCGACATTCTATTATGGTCCACACCAACTTCGTGAGGAAATCGACCTGTGTGAAGACTTGCGCGAGAAGGACTACATAATGGGTAAGGGCAATACATCCTCAGAAAATAGACTCCTTGGGTTGCCAAGGAATCCAGGTTGGGAGTCTTTAGCCAGGGATTCCCCACAAGACTAACTGCATCGACACGCTGCTGATCTGTCATTATCAGCAGAATGTTAGGTCGCGTTGCAGCATATGTGGGACAAAGAACAGATCCAATTAAGGATCCCAAACCAAAGGTGATTACGAATCCAATCTTAACACAGTTATATCGTTTCATAAGGATACCCTCCCTGGATAGATTTTTGAAATCTCAGACATTTAATACCCCAAGGACTGGGCCCGGAGCAAGCATA
>CAZBKV010000347.1:2978-3286 GCA_964492575.1 uncultured Verrucomicrobiota bacterium
TCCCCTAGGGCTTGGGGAGAAGGGTTGGAGAGGGTTTTTGGCTTCATGTGTGGCCAGAATGAGATGGAAAGAAGCACCTTTATTCTTCTTTTGTTGCTTTGAGAAGGATTCGGTATACAGTGGCCAGGATATCTCTCGAGCACATCCAAAAGAAACCCAAGGGAAAGACCGACACCTCGGTGTTGTTACGGCAAAGCGTGCGGATGGGCAAGAAGGTCGTAATCTGTATGAAGCGACCGCGGAGTGCGGAGCAGACCAGAAAGGCGGATAGGGGGAAGGTGTTTGCGAAGTGGCCGGTGGTGTTGGAT
>CAZBKV010000348.1:0-3283 GCA_964492575.1 uncultured Verrucomicrobiota bacterium
ACGCGAAGGAGGACGAGCCCATGAAAAGAAGTCTAATGCCACTCGGAATCGGCCTGTGTGTAGGATTGTTTTTTGCCTACACCGCACAAGCCGGTCATGCAGAGTACAACTTCGATACGGATCCCAGTGGGTATCTCGATATCGATTCAAACTTAGATCCGCCGCCCTGGCGGAGCACGGGAGGAAATCCGGGAGGATACCTCGCAATTACCGATGCCGTAGGGAGTCAGCGAACGGTCATCCGCTTCGATGACTTCGATAACGGCATGCTCGTCAAAGCGTTCAGCTTCACAATGGACGTCCGTATGGGGAATGGAACCAGCGAGCGCCCTGCCGATGGGATGAGCGTCTGCTATGCTCGTGCCAATGACCCGATCTTCCAGGATCCTACGATGTGGACCGGAAATGTCCACGGGATCGACCTAGGACCAGAAGGCGGCACGAGCACCGGTTTGGCCGTCTGCTTCGATGCCTGGAGCGGGAACCCGTTGCCGGATGGGAGTGATATTGAAGGAATTATTGTACGTGTGGACGATGTAACCGTCTTGCGTTATCCCATGCCCACCCGGCATGGAGAGTGTGAAGACCCAACCAGTTTGCAGACTGGACCTCGAGATCCTAATAATCCAGGCGCTGATCCGTCTATACTCTGCTGGCAGCCGTTGAGCGTGGAGTTGGATGAACAGCAAAAGCTGACCGTGAAATGGAAAGGTGCCACGCTGTTAGATCATGAGGAAGTGGCGTACTTCCCCAGCCCGGGTCGGTTGGTGTTAATGGGCCGCACCGGTGGTGCAAACCAGTATCAACACGTAGACAATATCGTTATTGATACGATCCCGGCCTCTACTCCCACTCTCGTGGAGGGAGCAGGGGAACCGGATGGAATCATCTTGAAGATTCAAGACGCTCCGGGAAGTGCGGTCGATCCGAACTCTGTCCAGCTGAAGGTGAACGGCCAAGAGGTAACCGCGGATGTCCAGAAACAGGGAGATATCACTACAATTCATTGGTCCAGTCTGCCGGATCTCCTTCCTAGTGGAGAATTGATCCCCATTGAGGTGACCTTCAAAGACACCCAAGGGAATTCCTTCACGGCCACCAAAGATATCATGGTCGTTCAATATACCGCTGTGCCGGAAGATCTCGCGGTCAGTCAGGTAGATACCAGCCAACCAGGATTCAACATCCGGCCTTATCAGACTGAGGAGGGAAATCCCAACTCGCTGGCCTGGACCGAAGAGCAGTTGGCTGGCTTACATGGTCCGAACCTGATCGATCTGAACGCAATCGGAGCCGATGCGCTAGGGTACGTGTACTGGTCCTTGGAGATTGACTTCAAGAACCAGAGCGGTGGAGACGGAAACTTCAATCTGAACTACGGCTTCGAGTGGTTCGGTGTGCCGGCCGGTCCGATGTCGAACGAAGATAACACCACCTTGGAAATCTTGGCGTATGTCTACTTCCCACAACCGGGGATGTACACTATGGGCGTGAACAGTGACGACGGCTTCCGGGTTCAGACCTATTACGACCCGCGAGATAAATTCGCCGTTCGGTTAGGAGAATACGATGGCCCTCGTGGTGCAAGCGATACTACCTTCAACATCTACATCCCGAAAGCTGGCTATTATCCGATGCGGCTGTTGTATGAAAACGGTGGTGGCGGTGCTGCTGTGGAATGGTTTACCGTTACGCCAGATGGAACCAAACACTTGATCAATGACATGACCGATCTGGATGCCCTCCAAGCCTACGCCTTTCCATCGGCTCCTACCGTGCCCTACGTGATAAATGTCACCCCAGGCGTAGGTGCCCGAGATGTCCGCGCAGATACATCGATCCAGGTAGTGATCCAAGAGATCAATACGGCTGTTGATCCCAGCAGTGTGCAGATGACCATCAACGACGAAGCCGTCACTCCACAAGTCACCCACGATGCTGGCAAGAAACAGACCACCATCTTCTATCAACCGGACCAACTGTTTGAATCAGGGTCCACTAATACCGTCACACTGGTTTGGGCCGTCCAGGGGCAAACCCCACGGACCAACACCTGGCAGTTTGTCTGCAGGCCGTACGTGACGGTACCGACCGATCTGTGGAGCCCGCTCGGATCGGAGAACGAAAATGAACCAGGATTCCTGGTGCGGGTCTTCCAGGTCGATCCGATGGGAGCTGGCAATAACATGGATCATAGCCCTGAGTGGGCAGAAGCACTCATTGCCGGCGGCTATTACCAGAGTGGAGCTCCGGCGGTGAATATCATTGATGACACCGGTTTCACTCCAGACGGCTATTACATCGAAACCGAAACGATCAACTACAACGAGGAGGGTGAAGGAGCCACAGCGGGGAACTTCACCCCGGATAAGAAGATGCCAGGAATCCCAGGCTTAACCCAGAGTACGGATAACTACGCTTGCGAGTTCACGACCTATGTGGTCTTCCCGGAGGCTGGTCTATATGTCATGGGCGTGAACAGTGATGATGGTTTCCGCACCAGTGTGGGTGACCAGCCTGGACGATATGCGGTGCAGATTGAGGCTCCAGCCGATCTGGCAGGCCAACCGATCGCGGCGATGCCTACCATCAATGGATTGAACAACGCCCACTTCGGTGGACCGCTTCCATGGCCTCCGGTCGAGGGAGATGTGGTCTACGTGGGAACGGCCTGCGATCCAATCACAGAAGATCTGACCGGCAAGATCGCTCTCATCGATCGCGGTGACTGCACCTTCGTGCAGAAATGCCGGAACGTGCAACAGGCCGGTGCCCTGGCAGCCATTGTTGTCAATACCACCGCGGCCTCTGACTTCCCGACTGTCATGGGTGGCACGGCGGACGATATCACGATCCCGTGCTTTATGATCAACAACGACACGGGTGACTTCCTGAAGAGCAAGATTCCGGGTCTGCGGCTCTCGGT
Organism: uncultured Verrucomicrobiota bacterium; assembly: GCA_964492575.1. Taxonomy (GTDB): domain Bacteria; phylum Verrucomicrobiota; class Verrucomicrobiia; order Limisphaerales; family CAZBKV01; genus CAZBKV01. The sequence continues at coordinate 2,927 of CAZBKV010000348.1, forward strand.
TGGTGCAGATCCGAATCTGATGCTCGGGCAGTACTACGGTGGCCGCGCTGCAAACGATACAATCTTCGCCTTCGTGATCCAGAAGGCGGGTGTGTATCCGCTGCGGACCATCTACTGGGAGAGTGGCGGTGGTTCCAGCGTAGAGTGGTTCAGTGTCACCAAGGACGGCAAGAAAGTCCTGCTGAACGATCCGAATGATCCGGATGCGCTGAAGTGCTACCGCTCGCGGACGTTTGTCCCGAAACCGACCGTGAAGATCTCCAAGACCGCTGATGGCAAGATTCAGATCGAGTTCACCGGCACCTTGCAATCGGCGGATGAGATCACCGGGCCGTGGACAGACGTCCAAGGGGCCAC
>CAZBKV010000349.1:0-3253 GCA_964492575.1 uncultured Verrucomicrobiota bacterium
CCCTTGGCAACCTCTGGTCACCCTCCTCCAGCAAGGGCCACCCCATGCCGCACAGGCTGCTGCCACTCTACTCGGCCGCCATCGAGTCGCCGAAGCGGTCCCTGCCCTCCTCGAAACCCTGGAAGAAGATCCTTCTCTCACCCCCGTCATCCTCCAGGCCCTCGGTCAAATCGGAACCGAATCAGCCTTCCAAGCCCTGACTGACCTTGCCACTCGGCCCGATCCCACCCAACGACAAACAGCCATCGAAACCCTTCTCCGATTCTTTCCTCCCGACCGGCTCACTCCCTTTGCCCTGCAATGTCTTCAATCCAACGACCCCCATGCCCAATCCACAGGAATTGAGTTAGCCGGCCGACTCCGAATCCCTTCAGCCCGTCCTTACCTCACCCGACTTCTCCAGCACCCCAACCCCACAATCCAGGCTTCGGCCCTGGAAGCCCTGGCCCAAATCGATCCCCACTCTCCCGAGCTCCTCCGCTTGCTCCACCAGGCCGCTACCGATCCGTCTCCCAGGCCTCGTCAGGCCGTTGCCCGCACCCTCTCCCTCCTTCCAATCACCACAGTAGAGCCCTTGACCCGCCTCCTTTTGCAAGACCCGGACCCCTGGGTCCGAACCTTCGCCGTCCGAGCCATCGGCCAACATCGCCTCTCCTCTTTCCTACCCCAACTCCTCCAGACCCTCGAACAAGACCCAGCCCCCTCTGTCCAAGCCGAAGCCCTGGAAACCTTAGGCCGGCTCCAAGACGCTCAATCCTTTTCCATCCTGAAACGCTACCTCCATCATCCGGACCTCCGATTAACCACCGCTGCCATACGCGGATTAGGTTGGCTCCAAACCCCTCAGGCCGTAACCCTCCTCCAATCCTTGCTCCGGGCCCCTCTTGCCGTAGTCCGCGCCACTGCTCAACAAGCCCTAGACCATCTTTCTTCACTATGAACCAGCACCATCCCAAACCATCCGATCCATCCCTTCTGCATCCCCTTGATATGCAGGACGCTCCATCATCCCGACTTTCTCCAGACCTTACCAACCCCAGCCTCGAGCTGTCCCAACCGGTCTTCCTCTTGCTTCGAGACCTAATCCACGAAAAGACCGGACTCTTCTTCCAGGAAAAAGACCGGGAAACGCTGGCCTGGAAACTCCTCCCCCGACTCCGCGAACTAAGACTCCCCTCCTTCTACGACTACTACCTCTACCTCACCAACCAACCGGAAGAAGAAGCCGAGTGGTTCACCTTAATGGACCTCCTCAGCGTCCCGGAAACCTACTTCTGGCGGGAACCCCAACACTTCGAAGCCTTAACCGACTTCATTCTTCCCCAACTCATCCAACGACCCCGCTCCGGTCCAATCCGCATCTGGTCCGCCGCTTGCTGCACCGGTGAAGAACCGATCAGCATCCTCATTGCCATGGCAGAGAAAGGATGGATCGACCGCATTCCTTTCCAGCTTGTGGCCACCGACGCCAGCCCTACCGCCATCCAAAAAGCCCGCATCGGCCTCTACCGCCGAAAGTCTTTCCGCCGTATGCCACCCCACCTGCACGAAAAATACTTCGAACCCGCCGGCAAAGACCAATGGCGCGTACGCCCCGACCTACTCCAACAGATTGAGTACCAAGTCGCAAATCTAATGGGCCCTCAGACCGATACCCTCGCCCAGGCCGATGTCATCTTCTGTCGCAACGTCTTTCTCTACTTCTCCCAGGAAGCTATCCGAAAAACCGTCGAACGATTCTACCGCGCGATGCCTTCCCCAGCATATCTATTTGTCGGGGTCTGCGAGTCGCTCCTTTCCCTTTGTCCACCGTTTCGATTTGAACAAATTGGAGAAGCATTTGTATATGTAAAACCAGAAAAATAACGCCAAGAGAAGATGACACCCGATCCCTACACCCAAAACATCGTGCCTGAAGAACCCAATACCGTCATCCGCGTCTTCGTTTTGGATGACTCGGCCTTCGCCCGCAAGGCCTTAACCCATATCCTCAACTCCAGTCCGTTCATCGAAGTCGTTGCGACTGCAGCCGACGGCCCCTCTGCCCTCAAACTCATCCCTAAAGTCCAACCCGACGTCGTATTGGTCGACCTCATTATGCCCGGCATGGACGGTGCCGAATTTATTCAACAGTTGATGAAAACCCACCCTCTGCCGGTCATCGTCTGTACCAGTGCCAAGATAGACAGTGAGCTGGCCCGCGCAGCCCTCGAAGCCGGCGCCATGGAATTTGTCCAAAAACCAACCCTCCACCCTTCCCCCAAACTTTATGAAATCGAACAAGAGCTCATTCACAAAGTCCGACTCGTCGCCGCTTACCCTAAAGAACAATTCCTCCGCCTCATCCAAAACCCCCGAACCTCTTCTCTCCCCTCCCCCACCACAGAAAAAACCTATCTTCAGGCCGTGGTCATTGGCGTCTCTACCGGTGGACCCCAAGCCCTCCGTTTCCTCATCCCCGCCCTCGGTCCCGACTTCCCTCTCCCTATCGCCATCGCCATCCATATGCCGGAAGGATTCACCGCCTGGTTCGCCGAAAGTCTCTCCCAACTTACTCCTCTGGAAGTCGTTGAAGCCGACAATGACCTGCCCATGCAACCCCGACGCGTCATCCTGGCCAAAGCCGGCTGGCACCTTTCCCTCCAACCAAAAGGGACCCGAATCGTCTGCCGTCTCGACCTAGAACCGGCGACTTACCCCCATCGCCCTGCGGTAGACATCCTCTTCTCCTCCGCAGCCGAAGTCTACGCCCCCCGACTCGTCGGTGTCGTCATGACCGGTATCGGAACCGACGGCCTGGAAGGAGCCCGGGCCATCAAAAAACACGGCGGAATCGTCCTCACCGAATCCAAAGAATCTTGCGTGGTCTTTGGCATGCCCCGTGCCGTCCAAGAAGCCGGCCTGAGTGACCTGGCCATCCCTCTTCAACAGCTTCCTGAAACCCTTCGTCTCCTTGCCCAAAAAACCGCCCCACCTCTCCTGCCGTTGTAAAATTCCCGCAAAAAGCAAAAGTGCCGGCAGCCTCCCAACCACCCCATCAATTTTGTTCCTTTCTCCCGGCGCGATAGGGATATCGCCCTCCACCACTAAAGATCTATCGACACGCCAAGGAAAGGTAGGGCGGCCTGTCCTCAGGCCGCCGCAAGAAAATGATTCCTTCCTTCGGCGCGATGAGGACATCGCGCCCTACCACCCATTACCTTTCGAACGCCTATTGGCGGGTAGGGCAGTTTTTCCCAAACCGCCACATGAA
>CAZBKV010000350.1:0-1478 GCA_964492575.1 uncultured Verrucomicrobiota bacterium
GCTTGTGCCGGTAAAAGATGCTGTGGCTTGCCGGGAATCAGCCTTCTGGTACAATAGGTCTTCGCCATCAGATGTTGTCCCACTCGCTGTGGCTTGCCGGGAATCAGCCTTCTGGTACAATAAAGACCGAACAACATACCCCAAACCCATAGCTGTGGCTTGCCGGGAATCAGCCTTCTGGTACAATAAGCTTTTGCAGAGCGGGAACCTGATAGAGGCTGTGGCTTGCCGGGAATCAGCCTTCTGGTACAATAGGCATTGTTGACCTCCCTTTCCTTTCGTTGCTGTGGCTTGCCGGGAATCAGCCTTCTGGTACAATTCTCCTCCGGCTTTAAATCCGGAGGTGGTTGCTGTGGCTTGCCGGGAATCAGCCTTCTGGTACAATAGGTGGCACGGAACCCTCTGGAAATCAGGGGGTTCCGTTCCTTTTTGGGGTTCAAAATAGCTCTAATTGGGCCGGAGGTTCTTCGTTCGCAGTCCGTTTTCTTCCAATGTAAGACTGCATCTTGCCGAATTGGCGGTCTGTTACCATCAGAAACCGCACTTGTCCTTCTTCGGGGAGAAGTCGTCGGACTTGGCGGATGTAGCGTTGCCCGACCTCTTCGCAGGAACAGTAGCGCACGTAGACAGAGTACTGAAGCATCATAAACCCGCGCTCCAGTAGGGCTTTTCGGAATTGGGTATAGGCCCGGCGGTGTGCCGGCGTATCTACCGGCAAATCAAACATCGCAAACAACCACATCGCTCGATAGCCTGAGAGGGCATGGGGATCCTGCGGCATGGCCTTCTTACGGTAGGTGTAGGTCCTTTCGTTCTCCTAGGCATACGGCGGCCAGGGAGGCGGTCAGTCGAGTAAGTTGGCTGGTCAAAGAGGTTTCCTCTTCGTCTCCGGCCATGAGACGATGAATAAGGACTTGTTTGTCTTCAGGGGTAAGGGTCTCTACGATGGGAGCCTCTGGGTGTTTTATTCGTTGGACGACGACCTCGTCTACCAACGGCCGGAACGGTTCCATCAGATCATCGGCCAGGCAGTACGGGTTGTTGCGGTTGTGATGGTGGAGGCCCAGGCCGGGATGGAGACCGGAAGCGACAATGGCGCGGGCGACCATCGCACGGAGGACGGCATATCCGTAGTTCAACATGCTGTTGATGCGGTCGGTAGCTTGGGGATTTCGGCTGAAAGTTTCCATTGGGAGTAAGGCCTGCCAGTAGCGGCGGGCAGCTCGGGCTTCGACATTGTCGCGATCGTCTCTTCGAACGTGGGGGATCATGGGACGCAGTCCGAAGTCATCGCCACGGATTCGTTCCAGACAAGCAGCCTGGGCTGCGATTTTGGCTTGGACGATTTGTTGCCAGAGCCGGGCGCGCGTACGGTCACTTAATCGCGCTTGAGCGGCTACGCGTTTGGCGTGTTCGTGATGGCCTGCGATCGGCAGGAGCATTCCGACCGGGAGTCGGCGGTCATTGCAGAAGATGAC
>CAZBKV010000350.1:1488-2227 GCA_964492575.1 uncultured Verrucomicrobiota bacterium
GCCAAGAGGGGTTGTGTCAATTTGACGGCCGGGTGGGCAAAGATGACGACGGCGATCTCTTCGAGTGGGATCGCGTAAGCGGGATGTCCAGGGCGCTCGATCAGGAGCCTCCCAAGGCTGAGAGACACCGAAGCACCGTCCTGAGAGAATTCTACAATGCGCTCAGTCATGGGCTTCGAAGACTCGGCCAATAGGGTCTACAAGAAGCTTTCGAGCTTTCCGCTGGCGGAGTTTTTCCGCATTTCCTCGAATGCGAGCTGTCTTGCCTATTTTCGCTCGCTCTGCGCTTGTTCGGGCATCGTAATGGAGGCAGAGTTCGATGTCTTTTTCAGAAATGCGTTCCACTCGACAGATTTCTCGTTTTCCGTCGCGGGTGATTTCCACCATATCTCCCACGCTAAGGGAGAAGAGGAATTTGCGGTGTGGACCATGGTCCCGTTGGACGACCGGTTGGCCCGCAGCCATGCGTTGATAGGCCTCTAGTCGATTGACGATGATTCCTCTCCATCGTTTCTCGTTTCCTTGTTCGTCGAGTTCGGCGACGATTTCGATGTGATGGTTGGATCCGGGGACGACGTAGCGAGGGGTGGATTTCTCGCCGATGGGATCGGTTTGGCATGGACAATGATTCGAACTCGGGAAATCCGGACGTCGATGGTGGTTCCATCCGGACGGGTGCGTTGAAGGACCGACAGGTTTTCCGGCGATTGGAGCATTCTTTTAATAGCCTCAAAATTAG
>CAZBKV010000350.1:2237-3253 GCA_964492575.1 uncultured Verrucomicrobiota bacterium
GAATTAGCGGTCGTTTCTCCGGGTATTCTAGCATTTTTTTTAATGAATGCAAGATTAGAAGGCGGGCGATCCTTCTTTGGCGTTTCTTCGCTTAGAGACCAGATGTGGTCTTTGATGAGTTGGCGGATTTGGGGATCAAAGATTTGTTGGACTTCCATCCAGGTAAGTTTGTGAATCTCTTTGCGAACGGTCCAGACGGTTTGGCCGTCCGGGGTGGTTCGAGGGGCGTAGAAGGTTTCGCGATGAAGAGGTCCAGCGACTTTACGGTTTGGACGATGAGAGACGATAATCGAATGGATTTGTTGTTTGGCTTCCTCAAGGAAGTTCTCCCAGGGAGGAGGAAGGCGCATTTTCTCCCGATGATTCATCCATTGGTCATAACGCTGGAGGAGTTTTGTAACGGCGCGGACTAAGGAGGGTGAGGTTAAGGCGACGGTGATAGCATCGACAGCGTGGTGTCGATGGTCTTCGCGTTTCTTGGTCTCTGGGTCTCCTAAGATTTCGTTTAGCCCTAAGACTCTTCGGACAAAGGCGGTGATGGGGCCTTTGGTGGTCTGGATTCGCTGGCGACCCTGTGCATCTGTACGGCCGCCGTAGAGTAAGGCGAGGTAGTCACAGGCGCAACGGCTGATGTAGCGGGTGTCACTGAGTTGGCGGGCGACAAAATCGTCCGGGATTTGTTGGAGGAGGAAGAGCTCCAGTTTTCTTCGGGCGAAGGGACCCTGGAATTTTCGGACACGGGCCAGGATCTCTCTCCACCGTGCTTCGTCTCCTCCGTAGGCTTCCCAAGGGGTTTTTCCTCGTTTGCGATTTCGGTTTTCCTCGTGGTAGCAGAGGGTTTTGTTGGCGAAGGAGTTATCCAGGGAGCGGGAACGCGGGATGATATGTTCGATGTCGAATTGAGGATTGTCGCCGACAAGGGCCCGCAGTTCGATTCGCCTTCCGGTGTAGGGACATTCCCAATTGCATTCTTCGGCCAGAAGGACCTTATCAATGTCCGTGCGGGAGGGATCTTG
>CAZBKV010000351.1:0-3243 GCA_964492575.1 uncultured Verrucomicrobiota bacterium
GAAACGTACCCATCCGGTCGGCCAAAAACGTCCGAATCCATGGGGGCTATATGATATGTATGGAAACGTCGCTGAGTGGTGCAATGATATGTATGCCTCAGACTATTATGCCCATAGCCCTGCTCGGAACCCTCGTGGTCCCAAAGAAGGGAAACGCTACGTCTTGCGAGGTGGAAGCTGGAAGAGCAGTGCGGATGCCTGCCGGTCCGCAGCGCGGTTTGCAGAAGATCCGGGGTTCGAAGATGCCTGTTTTGCGCGGGATACGATCGGATTTCGTTGCGTACGGAAACTGCCGCCGGAACTCATGCCCAACCCTCCTCAAACGGTAAGAAAGAAGAACCGATCGAGGCGTGGGTAAGCGGAAACGTGGTCCCAGAGGTGTAGAAAGGGCGAATCCGGCGCTATGCTTTTCCAATCCTGGACATTTATTATCTTTTTCCTGATCTTTTTCCCTTTTTACGTCTTACTGCGACATACCCGATGGCGGGTGCCGCTTCTTTTTGTTGCTTCTTATATCTTTTATGGTGCCTGGAATCCCTACTATTTGTTTCTGATCGCTTATTCCAGTTTGGTGGATTATTTCGTTGTTACCCAGATGGCCCGTGGGGGAAATCGGAAATTCTGGCTCTGGTTCAGCATCGTCAACAACTTGGGCCTTCTCGGGTTTTTCAAATATGCCGATTTTGTCGTCAATAATATCAATACCCTCCTTTTCTGGCTGCATATCCCCTATGAAATTCAACCACCGCATGTCCTTTTGCCGGTTGGGATTTCCTTCTTCATTTTCCAATCCATGAGTTACACGATCGATTACTATCGAGGCCAAGTTCAACGGGAGCCGAGTTTGCTGCATTATATGACTTTTGTGGCTTTGTTTCCTCAATTGGTGGCCGGTCCAATTGAACGAGCCAAGAATCTTCTTCCTCAACTTCACAAGGTTCCGAAGATCACAAAAGAGGATATCGCCGATGGCCTTTCCTTGTTTGTAGTTGGATTTTTTAAAAAGGTCGCTTTAGCGGATTATCTGGCTTTGTATGTGGATAAAGTGTATGCGACCCCGGGGCGGTTTTCCGGAAGCGCCCTGTTGTTAGCTACGTTTGCCTTTGCCTGGCAGATTTATTTTGATTTTAGCGGCTATACGGATATGGCTCGGGGGGTGGCTCGAATGATGGGGATTCGGCTGATGCTGAATTTTCACAATCCCTATCTGGCGACGAGTTTGCGGGAGTTTTGGTACCGCTGGCATATCAGCCTTTCCACTTGGTTTCGGGATTATGTGTATATCCCATTAGGTGGAAATCGACATGGAAAGTTTAATACATATAAAAATATGTTCCTGACCATGGTCATCTCGGGCCTGTGGCATGGAGCGGCATGGACGTTTGTGGTTTGGGGTACATTGCATGCGATAGGGCGTGTTTTAACTCGAGAACTGGAGATGACCTCCTTTTACCGCGAACGAGTGCCCCGGTTCGTAAAACAGCTCTTCGTCTTTACGTTTGTCTTGTTGACCTGGGCCTTTTTCCGAGCCCAGACGATTGGAGATGCGTGGCTTGTGGTCAGCCGCATCTTTACTACGGTCTGGACTGACCCACAGTTTCCCCTTCTGGCAGCCGGGTTAATCGGTTCGATCTGGGTGTACCAGTTTTTGTATGAATCAAAGGCCCGCCGAATCCTGGAATGGCCCCTGGTTCGGGTCGGTTTGGTGATTGGAATGATCCTTTATCTGCTTTTGGTTCCAGGCGGGCATGTACAGCCGTTCATTTATTTCCAATTCTAAGGCAATGGGAAGAGAATGAGAAACGATCCTTCCAAATTATCCCAGCAGCAGACGGAAGTTCCGCTTCCGCGTCCCAGGCCGCCCAAACCGCAATGGCAGGCAGATCCGGAACATACCTTCGGTTCCAACGCCGTCCGCCTTCACCTTCGGGAATGGTTCTGGGTCGTGGGGGTGGTGATTTTGTTCCTCGTTGGAGCCCCTTGGCTTTGGACAAAGTGGGAGGTTTTTCAACCCGGACCGGATTACCGAATTCCTTACCCGTTGGCCAACGATTACTGGGTCTTTCGACGTTGGTGCCGCTGGATCGCCCGACATCCCCAAGGCATCGTCTTCTTTGGTGACTCAGTGGTTTGGGGTCATTATGTGGATCAAGACCAGACGTTGCCTCATTATTTATCCCGGAAGTTCGGGCAACCGTTTTGGAATGCCGGGGTGGACGGGACGCATCCGGCGGCTCTTACCGGGTTGATCCGCTATTATGCAAAGCCCATCCGCCATCGAAAGGTCCTTCTCCAATGGAATCCCTTATGGATTACCTCGCCTCAGCGCGATTTAACCGTCCAAAAAGAGTTCCAATTCAATCATCCGGAATTAGTCCCTCAATTTTTTCCTTCTATTCCCTGCTATCGGGCTTCGTTTTCAGATCGAGTCCGGATCTGTATTGAACGGGAGATCCCGTTTTTTGCATGGGTCAAACATCTCCGAATCACGGCATGGGAAAACATGAATCTGGCTGCCTGGACGGTGGAACATCCGGTCTCTAACCCGTTTCGTCCCCTACGGTTTCGGTTGCCGACAAAGGCCCCTTCTCCGGAGACAGATCGTCGTCCCTGGTTTCAACGGGGGATTCGAAAGACGGACTTCTCCTGGGTGGACTTGGACCGTTCTTTGCAGTGGCGATGTTTTTTGGATTGTGTGGCGACGCTTCGCCATCGGGGGAATCAGGTCTTTGTGATTGTGGGGCCGTTGAATGAACATATGTTGACGGCCCGTAGTCTGGAGCGTTATCGCCAATTGCAGCGAGCCGCCGCTCGACGTTTAAAGGCTTTGGGGATTTCCTTTTGTGTCGCTCAGCCGGTTCCTTCCGATCTCTACGCCGATGCCAGTCATCCTATCGCTGCCGGATACGCCCGATTGGCCCAGCAATTGGCCTCGAACCCTGCGTTCTGTAAGTTTGTCGGGGTTGAACCGGCGGGGAAGGAAACGGGCATTCATCCATAACAGCATTCGTCAAATAGGAGCCCAAAAATCTCGGCTAGGACACGCTATCCCCATCGTGCTGATCCCCCATTCTTCGGTAGGACACGCTGTCCCCATCGCGCCGATCCCCCATCCTTCGGTAGGGCGCGCTGTCCTCAGCGCGCCGATTCCCCATTCTTCGGTAGGGCGCGCTGTCCTCAGCGCGCCGGGGAAAAGGGGAAATGAAATTTCATGACGGCGGTTTGAGGACAAACCGCCCTACC
>CAZBKV010000352.1:0-3234 GCA_964492575.1 uncultured Verrucomicrobiota bacterium
TGTGTTGTTTTCGATTGGGATCGCAGCTGCTGAAGCGGCGGTAGGATTAGCCTTGATTCTCGCGATCCATCGACATTACCGGACGATTGCCATAGACGAATTGAGGCGTTTACGCGGATAGGGGTAGGGAGAAGGCGGAAGATGCATTGGATAGGGCTGATTCCCGTTTTTCCATTGCTGGCTGCGGGGGTTCTGGCGCTGACCGACCGGCAGCGCCGGCGCTTTGCTGCTTCGGTGGCAATTGGGGCATTAGGACTCTCAACGGTTCTTTCTCTCCTTGCCTTGGCAATCAGCGTCATCCATTGGGGGGAACGGTTTGTGGTCTCTGTGCCGTGGTTCCAATTCGGAAGCTATTCCATGCCGCTGGACTTGTTGCTGGATCCGCTTTCCGCGGCGATGGTGGCAATGGTCTGTGTGGTCAGTCTGGCTATTTTCATCTACAGCGTAGGGTACATGGAGAAGGATTGGAATTTTGTGCGGTTCTTCTGTTTTCTGTCCCTTTTCGTCGGCGCCATGACGGGGTTGGTGTTGGCGGGGAATCTTCTGATCCTGTTTGTGTTTTGGGAATTGGTGGGGTTGACCTCGTATTTGCTGATCGGCTTTTGGTATGAACGGCCTTCGGCGGCTGCGGCCGCGAAGAAGGCCTTCATCACTACGCGAATTGGGGATCTGGGATTTCTGTTGGGGCTTGTCTGGTTAGCGGCCGCAGGGGGGACATTGACGTTTTATGCCCAAGGACAGGGATGTCTGGAACCTAAGGTTCTCCAAAAGCTGGCTCAACCGGGGAGCTTGGGGATTGCGGTTGCGGTGCCGATTTCGCTCTTGTTGTTCCTCGGTGCGATTGGAAAATCCGGTCAGTTTCCTCTTCATGTCTGGCTTCCGGATGCGATGGAAGGTCCAACCCCGGTCAGTGCCTTGATCCATGCGGCCACCATGGTAGCGGCCGGGGTGTATTTGATGGCTAGAATGTTCCCGTTGGCCGCTATTCCGGCTCATCCCCATGGGACGGTTGCCCCGACGTTGGTTGCCATGGCTGCTGTAGGGGCCTTTACGGTGATCTTTGCTGCGGTTATTGCGATCGGCCAAAATGATATCAAACGAATTCTTGCTTACTCTACCATTTCCCAATTGGGTTACATGTTTCTGGGACTGGGGGTAGGAAGCGTAGCTGCAGCGATTTTCCATTTGCTTACGCATGCCTTCTTCAAAGCCCTCCTATTTTTGGGGGCCGGATCGGTTATCCACGGTTGTCATGAGGAACAGGATATTCGGAAGATGGGAGGATTAGCCCGCGTGATGCCCACGACATTTCAAACGTATTTGATCGCTGCCATGGCCTTGTGTGGGGTCCCCTTGCTGTTTTCCGGATTTTGGAGTAAAGATGCCATCCTCCATGCCGCCCATCAATGGCCTTTTTCCAGCATCCCGTACTGGTTCGGTGCCTTCGGGGCGGTGTTGACGGCCTTTTATATGACTCGGCAGGTGTCGTATGTCTTCTTTGGCACCTATCGCAATCCGGAGCATCCCCCGCATGAAAGTCCGAGGGTCATTCTCGGACCATTGGTTTTTCTGGCGTTGTTTGCCGTTGTGCTGGGATTTTTTGGAACGCCGTGGTGGCCCGGAATCCAGAGCTTTTTGTTGGGAGAAAAGGGGATTCATCCTGAAATCGAAGAGATTTGGAAGGTTATAATTGGTTCCACCGTGGCCGTGGCGATCGGGATTGGGGTAGGGTGGTGGTTGTATGGAATGCAACCGCCTCGATCGAAGGAAGAGCCGGATCGATTGGAACGATGGATTCCTGCGGTCTTTCGTGCCTTGAGTCGTCGTTTGTATGTGGATGAGTTGTATCAAGTGACGGTCATTCGGTGGCAGGAACAATGGAGTGTTTTTTGGACGGGGGTAGAGGAATGGGTTTGGGGGTTATTGGTCCAGCTGGCCGGAATTTTGGCGCTTGGATGGGCCTGGCTGACGAAGCTGACGGATGATTTTGTGGTGAATCGTGGTTTTGATGCCGGCTGTTCGGGGCTTCGGGGAAGCGGTGGGCATCTTTCACGGCTCCAGCACGGCCGTTTGTCAGGATACGTCCGAAGCATTGGGGTCATGTTTGCTCTTTTGTTTTTCCTATGGTTTTGGGTGGGACGATAAGAGACGGGCTTCCATGGCTCACGGTTTTGATTGCCGTGCCTCTGGTGGGGGCACTGGCAGAGTGGTTTGTTGGCAGGAAAGCCTCCGCGCAATGGCATCGGCGATGGACGCTTGCGGTGGCTCTGCTGGCGGGGATGGTAATGGTCAGAATTGGGATCGGGTTTTCCCCTAACCAGGGAGGGATGCAATGGGAAGAACAACATGCCTGGATCCCAGCCATTTCGGCCATGTATCATTTGGGGGTGGATGGGATCGGTCTGATCTTCCTTTTTTTAACAGTATTTTTGGTCCCTTTTGCCCTCTGGATGAGTGAGCCTGCTTGGTTTGAAGGAGGGAAGTATGGTGGGCTGATTTTATTATTGGAAATGGGGTTATTAGGAACCTTTACTGCGTTGAATTTTCTACTTTGGTTTTTGTTTTGGGAGGTGAGTCTGATTCCGGCCTTTTTGCTGGTCTATTTCTGGGGATCGGATGACCGGCGTGCCATCGCGTTCCGGTTTTTTGTTTATACGATGGTAGGAAGCGTGGCACTGTTGGCTACGTTTGCTGGATTGTATCTACTAACCGGGACGATGGAATTTTCCTCCTGGAGTGCCATCGGACGGGAACAAGGCTGGAGTGCGGTCCTCGCCTCTCATCTGTCCGGCTGGAAAGATCATGCGGACAGGTTGGCGTTGATTCTTGCTCTGGCGGCCTTCGTAGGGGTAGCGGTCAAAATTCCGGTTTATCCTCTGCATAGTTGGTTGCCGGAAACGTATGCCTCGGCCCCTACACCGGTCACAATGCTTTTAACCGGAGCTATGTCGAAAATGGGCATCTACGCCTTAATTCGGTTGATCGCTCCGATTTTTCCCCATGAACTGACCCGATTGTTTCCGTGGCTGGTCCTCCCCGTGCTTCTTTCCATTGTCGTGAGTGCTGCGATTGCCACCCAACAGACGGATCTCAAACGCATGTTTGGATATTCCTCGATCAACCATTTGGGCTATATCGTGCTGGCGGTTTTGGCCGTGACGGTTGCGGGTCCTTCGGGCTCTCAAAAGGCCATGCATGCCGCGATGGCAGGTGGGGTGTTGCAGGTGTTGAACC
>CAZBKV010000353.1:0-662 GCA_964492575.1 uncultured Verrucomicrobiota bacterium
TTCTTATCCCTCTTCCCCGGCGCGCTGAGGACAGCGCGTCCTACCTTGCAATTCCCTTTCGAATGCCCAGGGACAGGTAGGGCGGCTTGTCCTCAAGCCGCCGCATGAAATTCCTTCCCTACCTCCCAACCCGTTAGGGTCATGCTCTCGATCCGGCATTTTTTTCTCCTAAGAAGCCTTCTGTTCAAACCGCGCAGCCGATTTTTGGACGAACTCTAGAGTTTTCCCAGATTAGTACCGGTAATGATCCGGCTTGAAAGGACCGTCGATCGGCACACCGATGTAGGCAGCCTGCTTAGGAGTCAGACGCGTCAGTTTCACCCCCAGTTTGTCCAGATGCAGTCGAGCAACTTCTTCATCCAACTTCTTGGGCAGTCGATAGACACCCGGCTTGTACACATCGCGGTTCTTCCACAGATCGATTTGTGCCAAGACTTGATTGGAGAAGCTGCAGGACATGACAAAGCTGGGGTGACCGGTCGCACAACCCAGGTTGACGAGACGTCCTTCGGCTAGGATGTAAATGCTCCGTCCATTGGGAAGATCGTAGCGATCCACTTGGGGTTTCACCCGCACCCGTTTAACCCCAGGATAGTTGTTGAGTCGATCGACCTGGATCTCGTTGTCGAAGTGGCCGATGTTGCAGACGATCGCCCCGTCTT
>CAZBKV010000353.1:703-3227 GCA_964492575.1 uncultured Verrucomicrobiota bacterium
ACGTCGCAGTTGCCGGTGGCGGTGACATAGATGTCGGCAATCCCGAGAGTCTCTTCTATTGTAGTGACTTGATAGCCTTCCATCACGGCTTGGAGGGCGTTGATGGGGTCGATCTCCGTCACGATGACCCGTGCTCCAAATCCGCGCATTGATTGGGCACATCCTTTCCCCACATCTCCATAGCCACAAACAACCACGGTCTTACCGGCGATCATGATGTCCATCGCCCGTTTCAGCCCGTCTGCCAAGGATTCCCGGCAGCCGTAGAGATTATCGAATTTCGACTTGGTCACCGAGTCATTCACATTGATGGCCGGTACGAGGAGTTTGCCTTGGGCATGAAGTTGGTAGAGCCGATGGACGCCGGTGGTGGTCTCTTCGGAGACCCCTTTCCATTCTTTTACCAACTCGTGCCAGCGATAAGGCTCGCGGGCATGGATCTCTTTTAAGATCTTCTTCAGGGCCTCTTCGTCCTTCGACTCGCTGGGGGTATTCACCCAGTCGTCCCCTTCTTCCAGTTGATAGCCTTTGTGGATCATGAGCGTTGCGTCGCCCCCGTCGTCTATGACCAGGTGGGGTCCAGGGGCGTCCGGATGGCTTAACGCCTGGTACGTACACCACCAGTACTCTTCCAGCGTTTCTCCTTTCCAGGCAAAGACCGGTACGCCCCGAGCAGCCATGGCCGCCGCGGCGTCGTCCTGAGTGGAAAAGATATTGCAGCTTGCCCAACGAGTTTGCAGTTTGTATGGACGCATGCCCTGTGGCGCTCAGGTTTACGGCGCGAATTTTATGCGCAGAGGCCTTGTTTTGCTGAATCTCGTTCATGGTTTTTTACTTTTAAGGTTGGGTTTGGTTTTGTTTTTATCTGGCGTTTAAAAACTTTAAGAGACTGCTCTCCGAAACTCTTCCACCTTATCAATACGTTCCCAGGTCAAATCCGGATCGTCTTTGCCGAAGTGCCCATAGTTGGTCGTCTTGCGATAGATCGGACGCTGAAGATCCAACTGCTGAATAATGTCTGCTGGTTTAAGGCTGAAGATCTCCTGAATCGCTTGGGCTAGCTTTTCCTCATCGACCTTTCCGGTCCCGAACGTATCGACACTGACAGAGACCGGATTAGGATAGCCGATGGCGTAGGCAAACTGGACCTCACAACGGTCGGCCAGCCCGGCGGCTACGATGTTTTTCGCAATGTACCGGGCCATGTATGCGGCGGAACGATCGACCTTCGTCGGATCCTTCCCGGAAAAGGCGCCGCCGCCGTGTCGCCCCATTCCGCCGTAGGTATCCACAATGATCTTTCGCCCGGTCAGACCGGTGTCCGCCTCCGGCCCGCCTAAGACGAAACGACCCGTTGGATTGATCAAGTATCGGGTTTCCGGGGTCAGCATTTCTGCCGGAAGAACTTTTTTAATTACTTCTTCAATAATAAATTCCCGGATCTGGGCATGGGTCACATCCGGGGTGTGCTGGGTGCTGACGACGACACTGGTGATCCGAACCGGTTTATGGTCTTCGTACAAGACAGAAACCTGGGTTTTGGAATCTGGACGGAGCCAGGGCACTTGCCCAGATTTCCGAATCTCCGTCAGCCGTCGCCCCAATCGATGGGCAAACATGATCGGGGCCGGCATCAGCTCAGGAGTCTCGTTGCACGCATAGCCGAACATCAAGCCCTGATCCCCTGCGCCCTGTTCGGCCGTCTCTTTGCCTTCCGCCGGACGGGCGTCCACCCCTTGAGCAATATCGGGGGACTGCCGCGTAGTCACATTCAGAACAAAAACCCGATCCGCACTGAACAGCTCATTCGGATCATCGTAGCCGATCTCCCGAATGGTTTCCCGGACCAGACGGGTCACATCAAATTCGGCTTTCGTGGTAATTTCTCCTCCCACGATGACGAGGTTGCTTTTCACATAGCATTCGCAGGCAACCCGGCTTTGGGGATCTTGAGCCAAACAGGCATCCAGGACTGCGTCGCTGATCGTGTCGCAGACCTTATCTGGATGGCCTTCGGAGACCGATTCAGAGGAGAAAATAAATCGTTTACCCATATCGTCTTCTGTTTTGTTATCGTTTCTGGCTTTTTAAGACCCTAAATCTATCTATGTATCACAATATGATGATACGTTCTGGTTCGACCTCCGTCAATCCGCTTTCCTCCCCCAAAGCCGCTTTTCTTTTCCCAAAAAGCCCTATCTTCTTCCCCAAAGAAGCCTCTAGAACTTGTCCGAAAAAGCCCCGTCCATTTTTTATCTCGGCGCGCTGGGGACAACGCACCCTACCTTCCAATTTCCCTTTCGAACGCCCAGGGGTCGGTAGGGCGGCCTGTCCTCAAGCCGCCGCAAGGAAATCTCGTGTTTCATTTTTACGGCGCGTTGGGACAACGCGCCTTACCGTAACATGCCTTTCCGGATGCCAAGGACAGGTAGGGCGGTTTGTCCCCAAACCGCCGCGTAAAATTTCATTTCCCCTTCTCCCCGGCGCGCTGGGGACAGCGCGCCCTACCTTCCAATTCCCTTTC
>CAZBKV010000354.1:0-3203 GCA_964492575.1 uncultured Verrucomicrobiota bacterium
CCAGCTTCTTTCCAAGAAGCCCAATCATAGGTCACACCTATGATTGGGCTTCTTGGAAAGAAGCTGGGCCAAACACGCGTTTTTGACGCGGAGGGGAATGTGGTGCCCGTCACGGTCGTCAAAGCAGGGCCGAATTACGTCCTGCAGGTCAAGACCGTCGAGACCGATGGCTATAATGCCGTGCAGCTTGGATTTGATGAACAAAAGCCGCAACGGCTGACCAAGCCGTTGTTGGGACACATCAAGAAGTACAACGGGGTGCCCGTCAAACGGATCCGCGAGATCCGAGATTTCTCCTTGGACGTTAAGCCTGGAGATAAGATCGGCGTGGAGATCTTCGAGCCGGGAGATTTTGTGGATGTCACCGGCTACACCAAAGGCCGCGGGTTCCAAGGTGTGGTCAAGCGATGGGGATTTGGAGGAGGAGTTGCCTCCCACGGAACCAAAGGTTGGCATCGACGCCCCGGTGCCATTGGAAACCGGTTGACCCCCGGTTGGGTGGAAAAAGGAAAACGGATGCCCGGTCATATGGGGCATGTGCAACGCACGATCCAGAACCTCGAAATCATCAAGGTAATCCCGGAAGAGAATCTTCTCCTAATTAAAGGAGCCATCCCAGGAGCAAAGGGTGATTACGTCCTGATTAAGGAATCCAAGAAGATTCCCAAAGAGGTAGCGAAGGCCCGTCGGGAAGCCAAGGCCGCGGAGGCGGCGGAGAAAGGAAAGAAGAAATAAGGAGGTTTTTCGGTCAGGGAAGATCGATAGATCCTTACCAAGCAAGAGCCGATGAAGCTGACTGTCATCAATATTGAAGGCCAAAGCGTTCGCGAGCACGAGCTGGGATTTGAGCCAATCCTGAACCGGAAAGGGACACAGGCCGTGCATGAGGTCGTCACGGCTTACCTGGCGAATCAGCGTCGAGGGACGGCTTGTACGAAGACGCGAGGGGAAGTTTCCGGCAGTGGACGCAAACCTTGGCGCCAGAAAGGAACAGGCAGGGCTCGGCATGGTTCGATTCGGTCCCCCATCTGGGTTGGGGGAGGAGTGGTATTCGGACCGAAACCGCGGGATTATTCCAAAAAGGTTCCCAAAGCAGTCAAACGCCTTGCCTTGCGAAAGGCTCTGAGTGAGCGGATTAAAGATGGAGATGTTCTCTTGTTGGAAGACCTTCAAGTAGAGGCACCCAAAACAAAACTTTTTGTTTCCATTTTGGATCGGTTGCAACTGAAGGAAGCTTCCGTACTCATCGTTCATCACGATCCGGATTTGAATCTGTTGTTGGCCTCCCGAAATATCCCGGAAGTAGATGTTACTACGGGGCGAGAGCTGAATACCTACCAAGTTTTACGTTACGATAAGTTGGTTTTTACCGAAGGGGCTTTGCAACAGGTAGAAGAACGGTTGAAAGAGGACTGATGCCCTATGACGCCTTTTGAAATCATCAAAACGGCTCGTCTGACTGAGAAAGGTACGATCCAAACGGAGAAGTACAATCAGTACACCTTTATCGTCGATCGACGAGCCAACAAGATCCAGATCCGGAAAGCCATTGAAGAGCTTTTCAACGTCAAGGTGGTGAAGGTTCGAACTATGAACGTGCGGGGGAAACGGCGTCGGAAAGGATTACCCTCCGAAGGTCGAACTTCAAACTGGAAGAAGGCGATTGTGACCTTAAAAGAAGGTGACCGAATTGTTCTGACATAAAGGGACAACCAGAGGCTTAGGAAGTTAGGCTATGGGGATCAAGACTTTCAGACCGATTACACCCTCACTCCGGTTCATGTCGGTCTCCACATTTGAGGAGATCACGAAGACCGAACCGGAGAAGAAGCTGCTGGTTCCGAAGAAGCGGACCGGGGGACGGAACTGCTATGGGCGAATCACGACCCGGGGTCGTGGCGGGGGCCATAAACGGATGATCCGGAACGTGGATTTCCGCCGGAACAAGCATGGGGTGCCCGCCAAAGTGATTGCCATTGAGTATGATCCAAACCGAAGCGCCCGGTTGGCCTTGCTGGAATATGAGGATGGGGAACGACGGTATATCATCGCCCCGTTGGGACTAAAGGTGGGCCAGACGGTCATGAGTGGTCCAGATGCCCCGTTGGAGGTCGGCAATGCCCTGCCGTTAAAGAACATTCCGGATGGAACGCTGATCCACAATATCGAGTTGGTCCCCGGCGGAGGGGCGAAATTGGTTCGAGCAGCAGGAGCAGCGGCCACGTTGATGTCCAAGGATGAAGGTTATGCTTTGGTGCGGCTGCCTTCGGGGGAGATTCGGAAGATCCATGAAAATTGCTATGCCACCATCGGACAGGTTGGGAATTTAGATCATGAGAATATTTCTCTGGGGAAAGCGGGGCGGAAACGACATTTAGGCCGTCGGCCGATTACCCGCGGCGTGGCGATGAACCCGGTAGATCACCCGCACGGAGGCGGCCAAGGAAAATCCAAAAGTGGAGGTGGATGGCATCATCCCGAATCGCCTTGGGGAATTTTGGCAAAGGGATATCGGACGCGGGATCGGCATAAAGTATCAAATCGGTTCATTGTGGTTCGCCGAGATGGCACCCCGATGAAACGGAAATAAATAAGATTTTGAGTTAAGAGGCTTATGGGTCGGTCACTAAAAAAAGGTCCTTTTGTAGATCCCAGCCTTCTGAAGAAGATTCAGAAGGCCAAAGAGACAGGGTCCCGTGCGCCGATTAAGACCTGGTCCCGGCGTTCTACGATTACGCCGGATTTTGTGGGATTGACGTTTCATGTGCATAACGGGAAGACCTTTATCCCTGTCTTTGTGACGGAGAATATGGTGGGGCATAAGCTGGGAGAGTTTGCCCCGACACGGGTCTTCCGGCAGCACGGAGCCCATACGGCGAAGGCAACGAAGTAAAAACATCGGGTCAGGGAAAGGAGGATGGGAGGATGGAAGTTCGAGCAATATGGCGAAATGCACCGATGTCGCCCAGAAAAGTCTGGGCGGTGACCCGAGAGATTCAAGGGATGCGGGCCGAGGAGGCCTTGGCCGTGTTGCAGTTTATTCCGCGGAAATCTGCTCGTTTGGTGGAGAAGACCTTGAAATCGGCGATCGCGAACGCAGAGAACAATTTTAACCTACGACCGGAAAACCTCTGGATTAAAGAGGCGGTGGTCGGTCGTGGAATCATTCTGAAACGATGGATTCCGAAGGCGCGGGGGATGGC
>CAZBKV010000355.1:0-3192 GCA_964492575.1 uncultured Verrucomicrobiota bacterium
ATAACCTTAGTCATAACCATATTTATCTCCCTCGTATCGATAGGAGTAATAATAATCGTAATAATAGCCGCTGTAGTAATAGTAGTAGGAATCTTGAGAAATGTTAATATTGTTTAGAACAATACCGAGTAGATGAGCCCCAACCTTTTCTACCATGTTCTTTGCCCGCACGGTCATCGCTTGCGGGTATTTTCGATACTGAACCACCAGAAGACTCATGTCTACCAAACGGGCAATAATCGAAGCATCACTCACCCCCATAATCGGCGGGGAATCAAAGAAGACAAAATCATATCTTGATTTAACCTCCTCAATAAATTGTTTCATTCGCTCTGAGTTTAAAATTCCTAATGCGCTGCTTGGTAATTTCCCACTAGGCAAGAAGTCCATATTGGGCAAGGGAGTCGTCTGAATCACTTCCTCCAATGACTTTTGCTGGAGGAGATAATCTGTCAACCCAATCCGGTTGGAAACGCCAAGCATTTTATGCAAGGCCGGCCGGCGCAAGTCGGAGTCGACCAATAGAACGCGATCCCCCGATTGAGCGAAGGTGGTGGCTAGATTCATGACCGTAGTCGTTTTCCCTTCTCCGGCCCCGGCGCTTACAACAGACAATGTATTGGCTTCTGGATCTTTCCGGGAAAAGAGAACGTTTGTTCGCAACACTCGATAAGCCTCTGCATAAGAGGCATCCGGCCCGTCTTTAATCAGCAAACCCACATTCTGAGGAATCACTCCCAACACAGACGACCCCAAAGCTCGCTCCACATCATCAATGGTTTTCACACTGATATCAAGATACTCAATAAAGAAGGCCAACATGACTCCGATTGCTAATCCTAACAACCCACCGATTGCGAGGTTCAACCCCCAACGGGGGCGCACCGGACGAAGAGAAGGTTCGGCAGGTTGGACGATTTGGACAGCCGATTCAGAGGGAATTTTTAGATCGATCTGTTCTTGAATCGTACGGAGCAGGAGGGCATCCCGAATCTTCTGTTCGTTCTCTAGATCTCGTTTTGCTAAGAAGTATTTGCTCCATTGTTCGGCTTGCCGGGCCACTTCTGCTTTGCCTTCCTCCATGGCCACCTTGATTTGGACCATCCGGTTGGAAGAGGCGAGCATATTCGCCTGCACACCCTTTAGAATCCCGTCTACTCGTCGTCGAATTTGTTCCTCGATCTTATCGCGGAGGGCCCTTGTTTCTACCACTTGGGGATGTTCTTCGCCGTATTGTTTGCTTAATTTAGCCAAATTTTGTTCGACCGTAGAAAGAGAACTCATCAACTGCGGCAGCAAGGTCTCGTAAGGGAACATGGTCAAAATCGCCTCTCGAAGGCGCACCGGATCATTAGTAAGAGCAATTAATTGATGGTATTTCGTGCGATAATTAATAAAATCCGCCTGAGCTCGAGTCCATTCCTGAGCAAGGGCACTTACCCGTTCCCGTTCCGGAGAAGATTGATAGGGAATCGGAGTATTCACGTAAATATCAGGAATGTTGTATTTCCTCCGCAACTCATCGAGTTGTTTCTGCATCTGTTCGACCTTTGCGGTCTGCCTATCCAAGTCTTGCTTTAAAATCGCCAAAGCGTTTGTGATGTGCTCGGTACGAACGCTTTCGCGCCATCGTTTATAAGATCGAGCGATAGCGTTAGCTATCTGAGCGGCTTCAAATCGATCGGGAGAGTAGACCCTAATTTCAATAAGACTTGTATTTCGGACCTGGCGGACTTCTATATTATGAAGGAGGTAGCGATAGGCCTCCTGTTTGGTCAGCTTTTGTCCGCCTTTTAACCCTAGCCGTTGGGACCATTTATCGATTAGACCTAACTTTGGATCTTCGATGACAGGATAAAGAACCGAGGTAGATTGAATCTTTTTGAATTCGGTGTTGATGAAGTAAGGATCGAATCCTGGCTCCCGTTGGATTTCTCCGAGCGGATTAATATCCTTAACATCTTTGCGGACTTGGATCTCCACCGAACTCATGTAGGTGGGTTTCAGAATAGCCGTCACCCCCGCGGCGCTTAAGAGCATCACTAGGAAGACCATGATGATGATGGTCTTCCGGATGCGAATAATTCGCCAGTAATCTAGGAAGTGGAGTTGCGGCTCCGATCCCGTTGTCGTTGGAACAGAAGTTGTTGTCTCCATAACAAAAACAAACAGAACGAAAAAGGAGGCCGGTTCTTACGGCCCAGCCTCCTAAATTACCCTTTTCTCCCCTCGTCCACCAACCTTAATACGTTGCTTTGACGCCAATATATCCACGATTCCGAGTATATCCTCGGCCGTTCAAATCCGAATCCAATCGGTCGTACAGATAACCGGCTTCCAAAGCGACGTATTCATTCACCGTGTAGGTAATGTTTACGTCAGCGGTCCAGTAATGATCCGATTCGTCATCAAATGGACCGCCTAGGTATTGAGACAACTGCCAGCTGCCGCGGACAAAGAGCTGAACCCGCGGCAGGAGCCGATGAGAAACCGCCGCATAAAGGGCCGTCGTTTCACTGGCTACTGTCGCTCCTCCACGCGTTCGGAGCATGGCCAGATCAGTGGCTCCAATGGAATGCTGCACACCGACAAAGACTCGACTCCCTGTAGTATATTCGTAGGACAACGAGGCATCCGCATATGGAGCCCAGTAATCAGTATCCGCATGGAAGTAGTCTGCGTATTGGAAACCGACCCGCGCCTGTCCCAACAAGGTTGGGGTAAACTGATGGTCCACCCCTACGAATCCATAGTGTGATCGTTGATCGCGGTAGCTTGCCTCCGGAATTCGAATCCCCGGCAGCATATAAGCAGGATTGGCCAACAAGTCATGACTCAGTTGATCGCTATAACCAAATTGATAGCCGACCAACAGAGTGGTTACAGGCTGCCAATGATATCGCAAATCGATGTTGACCAGATGTTCCATTCGGTCAAGCAAGGCAGAGCGGCTGCCCGGACCATCGTCTTCGTAGTCATACAACCGGTTTTCATATCCGATTCGACTCCCAAATTTTTCCGACCAATCCACATAGAAGCCCGCCGAAGCGTAATTTCGGTAGGCGCTATTATTGCCACGGTAGAAAGTCGCCTTGGCTCCCGGCTCGATGATCTCTGGCTCACTGGCGTAAGCGAATCGATTTTTCAGCTCAAGCCGATAACGCTCAGTAAAATCATGCAGGAAGGTAATAT
>CAZBKV010000356.1:0-3191 GCA_964492575.1 uncultured Verrucomicrobiota bacterium
GATCGGGGGACGTGAGGTTCGGGCCACAGCGCAGACGTTGTTTAGTGTGGTCGGACAGGGACTGGGGCCGATGTTGTCGCATTGGGTGGCTTCGTGTCTGACTGCTCGGTATCACAATAGTCTGCGGCCGGTTTTCTTTGTGGCCGCGTTGTATTGTGTGGTGGCGGGGATTCTGATTGCTTGGCGGAAGCGTTCCCTGGATACGATTCGGACTTGTGAAGAGGGTATTTTGGAGGAAGGAACCGACAAGGCATAAAAAGAATCGCAAAGCGAATCATGAGAGGCGTCTTTATACGAATTAGAAAGGCAAGCTTGTTGGTATGGGGAATTCTTCTTTGGGGAGCGATTCTCGGCCTGGAGGGGCAGGAATTTCAGGTTCGCATTGATCGGCCGGATCCAGACCATGTTCGACTTCGCTGGAACCAGGTAGGGTCTGGATTCGACTATGTAGTGAAGTATCGTGGACTGGAGGCGGAGCATCCGTGGTTGATTCCAAATCAGAATCATCCCCTTCCATTAAGGGCCACAAATTGGATCGATTCCATTCAGCCTACGATTCGGGGGCGGGGTTACCGGGTGGTTGCCGTCCCTCGAACGGTGCGGGGAAAGCTGCTCCGAGCGACTTTTCAGAGAAAGATTTCGACAGCGGAAATTCAGGCCTATTTCTTTCTTATCGGGATTTCTACCCCGATCCGGTACGGGGTAAAGGTCTATACGTTGGAGTATCAAACGGTGGATCCTTGGGGGATGCCGACGCGTGCCAGCGGAACGTTGATGCTCCCGGACGCGGAGGGGCAGCTGTGGCCAATAGTGTCGTATCAACATGGGACGACGCCGGAAAAGGACGAGGTGCCTTCCCAAAGTTATACGTGGGAGTATTTTGTGGGGCTAGGGATTGCGACGCGCGGGTATGTCACGGTGATTCCAGATTATCTTGGGTTAGGAACCGGACCAGGAATGCATCCGTATCATCATGCCCGGAGTGAGGCGACGGCAGCGGTGGACTGTCTTCGGGCGGTGCGGGAGTTTTGTCAGGATCATCAAATCGGGCTGAACGGTCGGTTGTTTCTTTGTGGGTATTCTCAAGGAGGGCATGCCACGATGGCATTGCATCGGGAATTGGAGTGGTATCATGCGGAGGAATTTCCGGTTACGGCAAGTGCTCCCATGGCCGGGGCTTACGATTTATCGGGAACTATGGTAGAGGATTTTTTGTCAGGGCGGCAGGTTTCTAATCCTTATTATCTGGCCTACGTAGTGGTCGCGTATTTTCGTGTCTACCATCCCGTCGATTCTCTGAAGGAATGGTTACGAGCGCCGTATGATCAGACGTTACCACAGCTTCTGGATGGTACCCACGGTCCGGACGAGATCAATGAAGCCATGCCGAATCCTCCGATTCAGATTTTTCGGCCGGAGGTTATAGAGGCGGTTCGAGAAAATCCGGATTATCCGTTGCGGATTCTCTTGCGGCAGAATGATGTGTACCGCTGGTGTCCGAAGGCACCGGTTCGGCTCTATCATTGTTCGGGGGATCAGGATGTCCCCTATGCCAACTCTGTACGGGCTTTCCAATACTTCCAGAGTGTCGGGGCAAGATCCGTCCAGTTGATTGATCCGTTGCCGGGAGGAACGCATACGGAGTGTGGGGGTCCGGCGATTTTATCGGCTCTGGATTGGTTTGATTCCTTTCGATAAGACTTCGTCGAAAACAGGGACTACAGTGTGCGGGGACCAAAGCTTGACCCAGATCGAAGGGGGGACATGATACAGCGTTGTATGCGTAGCCGTTGGACATGGAGGATTTGGATGGGATGGATCTTGGGGATGGCGGTCGTTTTGGCCTTACCGCGCTCCCTGCACGTTCGAAAAATCAACGGCAGACCATATGTCAACCTAGAAGCCTGGGGGACAAAGTGGGGATTCGATCTGGCTACCACGCCCAAGACTCTTCGACTTCAAAGCCGTTGGACGAAAATCCTTTTCACTCAGGATGAGCGAAAGATTCTTCTCAATGGGCTTGGTCTTTGGTTCTCCTTCCCGATTCGGAGTTATGCACGGACGTTGTATGGATCGGTGTTGGATTTAGAGAGCAGCCTAGAGCCGATTTTAAAGCCTCCGGCTCCTTCTCCCCAGACGAAAGTGCGGACTGTGGTGCTCGATCCTGGCCATGGGGGGAAAGATCCTGGGGCCCGTGGAAATGGATTGTTGGAGAAGGAGTTGACTTTGGATGTGGCGCTCCGGCTTCGGGCTTTATTGCGAAGCAAAGGGTTACATGTTGTGTTGACACGGACGGCGGATACGACGGTGGGGTTGGAGCAACGGGCTCGAAAGGCTAGGCAGGTAGGCGGCGACCTTTTCGTCAGCCTTCATTTTAATGCGGCGACCGTTTCTTCGGTCCATGGGGTGGAGGTCTATGCTTTAACCCCGGCCGGTGGGGTCTCTACGGCGAGCCGAAGGGTTCTATTACGCCGCTATCCAGGAAATCGGTGGGACCGGTATAACATTATTCTGGCCTATATGGTGCATCAGCAGCTTGTCCAACGTTTAAAGGCCCTGGATCGCGGAATTCGCCGGGCTCGGTTTGTGGTCTTACGGGAGGCTCGCATGCCGGCCATCTTGGTGGAGGCTGGTTTTTTGACTTCTCCCACCGAGGCCCGTAAGCTGCGGACAAGCTCGTACCGGCAACAAATCGCTCAAGCGATTGCGGATGGGATTTGGGCTTACAAAAAGCGAATCGAACAACCTCATTAACTTCTTCCTCTGGGCGTTTTGAAAAGGCGGAGGTTTTTGCTCGCAAAAGAAGCCTATTTCCCTCCGGTCTTTTTCCCGGCCCCGGCGAACAAGGCCCCGCTCACCAGCCCGATCGCCAGGAAGAGGAAGTACATAATGGCCGCCGGCAGTTTAATGCCCCGTGGACACAGGATAGGTAAGGTAAGTTCCACCGGTTCCCTGTTATACACACCGATTAACACCAACAGGAGCAGCAGGACGATCAAAAAAATCAATCTCGCTAAAAATTTGCTGTTCATACGGTCCTTCTCCTTTTTGTCTTGCGTTGGATCCTGCCTGTGAGTTTATCGTCCCACTCCCCGGAATCCAATCTTTTTATTGCTCCAGGAACGTCTTGTGAACTTCACGGGCGGCGTGTTCGGCACGATCGGCGTGGATCAAGACCGACACTTTAATCT
>CAZBKV010000357.1:0-3186 GCA_964492575.1 uncultured Verrucomicrobiota bacterium
GGCTACTGGTTCCCCCTCCCGAAGCCGTAACACGTGCAACGCATGATGGACCTCTCCGGGAGGCAATGGAATCTGCCTCTGAGAAAATTCCGGGCCAGGCTGATAAAACCGATGCATGGATCACGAAGAGGACTGGGTAAAGTTCTTCAGGAACTCCCTCGCTTTCTCGAAAAAGGACTTGCTTTTAGGATGGGTATCGTCCTTGCAAGCTCGAGCAAATTCTTCCAACTTGCGACGCTGCTCTGCGGTCAATCGAGTCGGCACCTCAATCGTCACTCGGACCAACAAATCTCCCCGACCGTAGCCATGGACGTTTTTGACTCCTCTTCCCCGCAGCCGAAAGACCGTACCGGGCTGCGTTCCGGGGGGGATGACGATCTTCTCCGGGCCGTCCAGGGTCGGAATCGTCACCTCTCCCCCCAATGCTGCGGTCGGAAAACTAATCGGTAACTCCAGGAGCAAATCGTCCCCTCGACGTTTGAAAAACTCATGAGGCTTAACGTGGATGACGATGTAAAGATCTCCCGGCGGGCCGCCACGCACCCCGGCATCGCCGTTGCCGGCAGAACGTAATTGAGTTCCCTCATCTACGCCAGGAGGAATGCGAATGGTGATGGTATCCAGTTTGCGGATTCGTCCTTCGCCGCGGCAGGTAGAACACGGGGTCCGGATAATTGTACCGGCTCCTTGGCAGTTCGGGCAGGTTTGCCGAATCCGCATAAATCCGGCCACCACATGCTCAACTTCTCCATAGCCGCGGCATGTGGGGCAAGTCGTGCGCCCTGAACCACGACGGGCCCCTGTCCCTCCGCAATCTGGACAGGGGACATAACGTCGAATCTGAATCTTCTTTTCGCATCCGTGAACCGCCTCCTCCAGGGTCAATTGCAAATCATAGCGAATATCGTCTCCCTCCACGCCGCCGGCCTGGGTTCGTGCTCGTTCCCCGCCGGTGCCGAATAACTCATCGAAAATGCTTGAGGAACCAAAGACCTCGCGGAAAATCTCAAACGGATCGTGAAATCCTCCGAATCCGCCGGACCAGCCGCCACCGCCGCCGGCACCCACTCGCGCATGAGGATCAAACGCCGCATGCCCGTATCGATCGTAGGCTGCACGCTTTTCCGGATCGCTTAGGACCTCATACGCCTCGCTCACCTCCTTGAACTTCTCTTCGGCCTCTTTGTCGCCAGGGTTGCGATCCGGATGGTACTTCAGGGCCAACCGGCGATAAGCCTTCTTGATCTCTTCTGGAGAGGCGTCCCTAGAAACCCCTAAAATTTCGTAATAATCCCGCTTCGCCATGGATACATTTCATCCGGTCTTTCCAAATCCGGTCTACTCCTCGGTAGGAGCCTCTGAAGGCTCAGTTTGGGAATCCTGTGCCGGAGAAGGCTGCTCTTTCGATTCCGGCCGTTTGGCCACAATCACGCTCGCCGGCCGCAATAACCGTCCTCGCAAGCGATAGCCCTTCCGCAGTTGTTGGACCACCTGCCCTTCCGGAACCTCATCGGTCTCGATCGTCTGGACCGCTTCGTGCAGGTTGTGATCAAACATCTGCCCCGTCGCATCAATCTCCTCCACGCCCAACTCTCGGAAGGCGTTTTTCAGTTGCTGCTGAATCATCGCCAGACCCTGTCGGATCGCATCGATGTGTTGATGCTGATCGATCATCTGTAAGGCCATCTCTAAACTGTCTAATACCGGAAGGAAATTCCGCAATACCGTCTCCGCAGCGTATTGCCGAAGCTCCTCTCGTTCCCGAGCAAACCGCTTCCGCAGGTTATCCGCTTCGGCGGCCGCCCGTAGCCATCGGTCCTTGAGGATCGGGACCTGCTCGGCCTGCTCCTTCAGTGCCTCCCATTCTTTCTTGGAAACCTCTATCTGTTCCTCTTCCGCGGCCGGGGCAGATTCCTTCTGGGATGCCTCCTCGGTAAGAGACGAAGCCGCCGGTTCTTCTCCTACCGGAGCAGAGGTCGATTCGGAAGCCTCCGCTTCGGATGAAGAAGTGGGATGGGATGGAGGCTCCATTCCACCAGAGCCCTCCACCTGATCCGGTCGATTCTGCTCCGGTTGAGCGTCTGATTGATTGGATGCGATCTGTTTTGGTCGATTCTCCATAGCCGGTTCCCTCTCCTCCTTTCGCTCTACGCAAACTGTGCGCGCGATCAAAGCTTCGAACATACACGGACCCAACGGTTCGATCAACCGAGAGGATTTGCCCCTCTCAAGCCTGCCCAAGGGGAGCTTTTCCTTTGACCTTGACCGTGAAGAGATCAAGCGAGAAAAATGATCCACGAATCGAGAAGAACAAAAATATCTGAAGGGTTGTGAAGCTTTATCCATTACAGAAAAACAGAAAGTGGTGGCAACGATGGGTGGAAGGAATGGGACGTATCCTGGACTTGGGTAGAGGATACGGAACGTGGATTTTTCCCTCGTTTTCCCCGCAGGCGGATCTAGAAGCGTTAAAAGAAGACTGGAAAGCGGTGGGGCAAGACTTAGCCGCAGCTTATCAAGAGTTCGAAACCAAGATCGAATATGAGTCGGAAAGAAAACGCAGATAAAGATTCCCTTTCCTCCTCGGACAACGCTTCTCCCTCACCAGCCTCGAAAAAGGTCGCCGTCATTGAGGCCCAATGTGCAGGACCGCTTCCTCCACCGGAGGCCTTTCAACGATATGAGGAAATCCTGCCCGGTGCCGCTGAAAGGATTCTTAAAATGGCAGAGAAACAAGCGGAGCATCGCCAAAGGTTAGAAGAAAAGATCGTGAATGCGGAAATCCGAGATGCTCGGCTTGGTCTCATATTTGGATTTTTGATAGGGTTAACAACTTGTAGGAGGAGTTATTTGTGTGCTTCAAGGAGCAGCTTTGCCTGGTACTTTTCTCAGTTTGTGGGGATTAACGAGTCTAGTCGGAGCTTTTATTTACGGCTCGCGCCAAAGAAGGCAGCGTGAGGAAAGGTAGAAAAATCTGAAAGCGAAAACTCGTCAAAGCCGAAGGATTTCAGTAATTCCCCAAGTTATGGACGCGGAACAGTCAAAAGAGACCAAACCAACCGTTCGATACCGTCGGATCTTGCTGAAGATCACGGGGGAGGCTTTGGGCGATGAGGATCGCGGAGGGATTGCCCCGCAGCGGATTCGGCACGTCGGGGAAGAGATTCGAGCTGTGTGGGAACTGGG
>CAZBKV010000358.1:0-3180 GCA_964492575.1 uncultured Verrucomicrobiota bacterium
TCGGTATCCTACATCCAGTTCCCAGCCTTTGATCTGACAGAAAAACCCGATCCCCAAAAGCCATTGGTCATTGGCAGTGGTTCGATTCCAGCGGAAGGCCGTATCCAAATACATCCCCAGTTGGCCGAAGCCTGTATCCCAAAAATGTTTCCGGACGAAGATTCCCGGTTCAACGGCTGCCGAACGGGTCCCCGGAGCAAACGGGAAGTCTTTCTTAAACGACCCAGGGACCACCGCCCCGGCTCGAAAGACCAACCGCGGCCGTCCCCACAGTTTGGGTTTCCCCCGGAAATCCCGCTCTTCGTCCCACACCAGATACCGCACCCCAAAGCCGGTATCCATTAAGCCGCTGGTGGACTGCGATTTACCTTGGGGTCCGTAATTGGTGAAGTACCGCCAACCGACGGTGGTGTAGCCGATGTTGAGGTCCAGGGCCCATCGGTCGGCCAGACCGTAATCCAGGGCAATAAACCCCTGGGTAATATCGATCCCATAGCGTTCCCCGTCCGGCTTCTTCCAGGTCACATTATGATACTTGCTTTTGACCCACATATGATAAGCCTCCGATTCTTGATAAAACGGAGTCACCCGCAGTTCCCCCTTCTTCGGAAGCTCAGCCCACATCGCAAACGGCATGCGAGGGACATTTTCGGAGGCCTCTACCTGTAACCCTCCCAGCAACAAAACCAAAAAGAAAAACCCACGCCAAAACCGTCTCGGTTGCCCTTGAACTTCTTCGCGGTCTACTGTTCCCTTCCAATCCATTCCCGACCACTCCTTTCCTAACCGATCGGTTTTTTATTTCTCTGACGTCAGAAGGTTGTTTGTTTTCAAATCTAATTTCTTGGAAATAAAAAGGCGACCTCTTTCTGAGGATGCGATTTGCCTCTACCCCCATGTTCTCCTTCGCGTCCAATAAAAAACACCATTAAGTTGAGAAGGAACGATCCGTGGTTTCCACCCGCTGCGGCCGAATCCGCCGCTTCAAAAACCAACGAACCCCAATCAAGTCATAGATCCCCCGCCAAAGCCGATCCCAAATCCCATACTTCGATCGACCAGCCGGCCGAGGTCGATGGGAGACCGGGATTTCCAGCGTCCGCCATCCCGCCCGTTCCACCAAAACCGGCAAAAACCGATGAAGCCCATCAAAGGGCGGGATCTCGACCAGGACCTCACGACGAAAAACACGAAGACCACAACCGGTATCCCGAAACCTGGACCGAAGAATCCGCTGCCGGACCCATCGGGCCACCGCCGAGGCCACTTTCCGAATCCAGCTATCCTGCCGATGAGCACTTCGGTCTCCCGAAACAAAATCATACTCCCGAAGCAAGGCCAGCATGCGGGGTAGCTCCGCCGGATCGTTCTGG
Source organism: uncultured Verrucomicrobiota bacterium (assembly GCA_964492575.1). Classification (GTDB taxonomy): domain Bacteria; phylum Verrucomicrobiota; class Verrucomicrobiia; order Limisphaerales; family CAZBKV01; genus CAZBKV01. The sequence goes on from CAZBKV010000358.1 coordinate 1,374, forward strand.
CGATCTCCGTCCAACGTGGCAATCCATTCCGATTGAGTGAGCCGGAACCCGGTCCAGAGCGCCGCGCTTTGACCGGCGTTTCGTTCATGACGGATCCCCCGAACCTGAGACCACCGTCGAGCCGCTTCGCAGATCCGCTCCCAGGTCGCATCCTGACTGCCGTCATCCACAAAGACCAATTCCCACGGATCCCCAAAGTCGGCCAACGCAGCACAAACCTCCTCCGCCAACGGCAGCACGTTGGCTTCCTCGTTATAAACCGGAATAATGACAGCTAGTTTGGCCACAAACTCAAAGCGGTTTGACAATGATTAACTAAAACGGAAACAAACCTGGCGGAAGCCGACCCCCGGCCCGACCGAGCAGTTTCTGGAGCTTGTTGACTTTCTTCATCATCTTCTGCATCTGGGCAAAACGGTTGAGCAGATTGTTCACTTCGGCGACCGTCACCCCGCTTCCCCGGGCAATCCGCTGCCGACGGCGGGCGTTCAGAATGCGGGGATTGCGCCGTTCCTCCGGCGTCATCGCACAGATAATCCCTTCCATCCGGCGCAGTTCACGTTCGCTGCGGCGCACATCGATTTTCCCAAGCATCTGATTCCCGCCAGGCAGCATTCCCAGAATGGTCTCAAGAGAGCCGAGTTTCCGCATCTGCCGGAGCTGAACAAGGAAGTCCTCCAACGTAAACTGCCCCTTTCGCATCTTCTCCTCGAGGCGGCGAGCTTCTTCCTCGTCCACCATTTCGGCGGCCTTTTCCACAAACGCAACCACATCCCCCATGCCGAGGATCCGATTGGTCATCCGTTCCGGATCGAACAACTCAAAGTCATCGACCTTCTCACCAACCCCGGCAAACTTGATCGGTCGATCCACCACGACCCGGAAACTCAGGGCAGCCCCACCACGGGCATCTCCATCCAGCTTCGTCAGGATCGCTCCGGTAATCCCGACCGTCTCATTGAAACGGCGGGCCACATTGACCGCCTCCTGCCCGGTCGCTGCGTCCAAGACAAGGAGAGTCTCCGAAGGCTTGAAGAAATCCCGTAACCGCTGCAACTCAGCAATAAGTTCCTCATCGATATGAAGGCGTCCGGCCGTGTCCACAATCAACACGTTCCTTCCTAACTCTTTGGCCTTATCCAGCGCATCTTGGGCAATCCGGAGGACATCCTGGGTGTCCCGACGGAAAACAACCGGAACCCCAACCTGTCGCCCAAGCGATTCTAACTGATCAATTGCAGCCGGCCGGTAAACATCAGCAGCCACCAAAAGAGGCGCCCGGCCTTCTCGGGTCAAATATCGCGCCAGCTTGGCTGCCGAGGTCGTCTTCCCAGAACCATGAAGACCAATCAGCATAATCACCGCCGGGTTCCCCTGCAGATCCAGGGTGGAAGAGTGCCCTCCCAGCAGAGCGACCATTTCGTCATGGATCACCTTAATAATCTGCTGCCCCGGCTGAACACTTTGAATCACCTTCATCCCCAGGGACTTCTCCTTGACCTTCTGGATAAAGTCCCGGACGACCTGGTAATTCACATCTGCCTCCAACAACGCCAGCCGCACCTGCCGGAGGGCATCGGCGATGTTGCTTTCTGTAATTTTCCCTAGACCTCGAAGGTTCCGGAAAACTTCCTGTAATTTGTCACTCAGAGCATCGAACATGCCCGCAAATTAAGCAAAGGAAAGGGAGTTGACAAGAGCCGCCCTTTCCGCTTTAGTACATAACGCCACTGGAAAATGCAGTGGTGGGATACCCAAGCGGTCAACGGGGGCAGACTGTAAATCTGCTGGCGGAAGCCTTCGCTGG
>CAZBKV010000359.1:0-3167 GCA_964492575.1 uncultured Verrucomicrobiota bacterium
CCGTTGTTGTTGCGGGGGGCGGCGTGGGTTTGCGGGGGACATCTGGAAGCGGTGCCTGTGGTGTTGCCGAGTATCCTGTCATGGATGGGAGCTGTGCTGTTTTATCTGCTGGTGCGGCGGCGATGGGGACGATCGGTCGGCGTAGCCACCGTGATCTTATGGCTGGCGTTTCCGGGAGCCGTCTTTTTTGTGACGCCGCATAGTGAGCCGTTGTTTTTCTTGCTGTTGATGGTGTTCTGGTGGGGATTGGAGACAAGGCGGGTCTTGCCGGCGGCGGTGGCAGGATTTTTGTTGCCGATGGCTCGTCCGGATCGGGGCCCTCGTGTTATGGCCGTTGGGATGGGATGTCCTGGAGGAGGGCTGGCGGCGATGGCGGCAAGAGCCGCGACGGACGGGGTTCGGGCTTTTGAAAGCGATCTGGGAAAGCAAGATGATCGGAGTGATCGGGTGGGTTTTGGTGGGATGGGTGGTGTATTTCGAGCTGATGACGCTTTGGACCGGGAATCCGTTTGCAGCGTTTGAGGCCGAGAAAGCGTATCTGAACTCCCCTTCCGTAGCCTATCTGATCGACATTCCGCGGCTGCTGCGGTCGTTGGTGCATGTGGAGGACGTGTTTCATCCAACCGGTGGGTTGGTGGATCGGCTCTGTTTTGTGGTGATGGTACTTACCTTGCCGGCGATGTGGCGGTTGGATCGACGGTATTTCTGGTGGGGACTGGCCGCCGGGGTTGTGCCAGCGATGGGAACCCAGTTTGTGTCGTACACACGGTTTGTGGAGATGGTCTTTCCGATGTTTCTTGTGTTGGCCTTGTGGTTAGGCCGAGAGGATCGACGGGGATGGTTTTGGTACACGGTCAGCGTAGCCGGTGGCCTGCAAATCGTCTTTTTGTTCCGCCACCTGACGTTGTTGTGGACGGGGTAGGGAGTAATAGAAGACTCTTAAGACGTCCCAAAGGGTAATCCACCGTCTTTCAATATGTAAAGAGAGGGACAGAATTTTTGCAATATTTTGTAAAAGATCATCAGCGATCTTCAACCACAAGATCAGCAACGGTTTTCTTTCCTTTTGCTTTGACTACGGGAGGATGGGATTCTAATCGGCGGCCGTTCCAACAAAGCAGACCGCATTGAGCTGCTATCTTCAGTCGTTCCTCCACCGGTAGGGTTACGGGAAGGATTCGTCCGATCGGTTTCCCGCGCTCGGTGATCTCCACCGTTCGGCCCGCCTTGGTGAGCCGCAAATAGTAGCTCAGTCGATTCTTGAGTTCTTTGACGTTGACTCGTGTTGGTTCCATGACGTTTTTTCCTAATTTTCCCGAAGTGTGATTCATTGGAACGATCGATTCAAGCTTTCTTATGGTGGATCGGTGGCTTCCAGTCAAGAAACGTGAGGCAGCTAGAGCTTGTCCGAAGAGCGGGTAAGACGTTGGGGAATATTTTTCATCTCTTCCACGTTCTGACGAGCGTGGGAACACCAGTAGGCGAGGGGATCGATTGTCCTGTGGCTACGGCCGTGAGGCCGTGGATAGATTCTCTACTTCCAATCTTTCTTTCATCCACGCTCTGACGAGCGTAGCTACAGGACGATCGTTTCTTCCCGAAGCTTCCGAAGGCCGTGTAGCTACCGTCGTAAGACGGTGGATTTCCTCGTCACGTCGCTACGCGTCACGGTGTCACGTAGGATGCATAGATGGAAAGGATTGGAGTCTCAGCTCTCTTCCACTAGAAACTTTACCCCTTAATGCACCCCAGGGGGCGGAGGCGGACGACTTTTTTGGCGAGACCGGCGCGGACGGTGGCTTCGACGACTTCGGAGACGTCTTTATAAGCCTCGGGGATTTCTTCGGCCATGGTGCGGCGGGTCTGGCCCTGGACGATGATGCCTTCCCGTCGCAGCTCTCCGGCGATGTCCCGGCCGCTGGCAACTCGTTTGGCTTGATGCCGGCTCATGGATCGACCGGCCCCATGGCAGGCGCTGCCGAAGGTTTCTTCCATCGCCAGCGGGGTACTGACCAGGACGTAGGAGTAACGGCCCATGTCGCCCGGAACCAAAACCGGTTGGCCTACGGCGCGGTAGGCTGAGGGAATTTCCGGTGAGCCGGCCGGAAAGGCTCGAGTGGCTCCTTTGCGATGGACACAGACGAGGCGTTCTCGGCCGTCGACGGTGTGGCGCTCGATCTTGGCGATGTTATGAGCGACTTCGTAGACGGTGCGGATTCCAAGGGATTCGGGCGTGGCCTTAAGGGCTTTGGCAAAGGAGAGTCGGGCGTAGTGGCCGATGACCTGTCGGTTGGCAAAAGCGTAGTTGATGGCGCATTGCATGGCGCCGAGGTAGGCCTGGCCTTCGGAGGATTGGATCGGGGCACAGGCAAGCTGGCGGTCGGGTAGGGAGATGTGGTATTTCCGAACGGCTTTGTCCATGACGACGAGGTAGTCGTCGCAGATCTGATGACCGAACCCGCGGGATCCGCAGTGGATGAGGAGCGTCACTTGTCCCAACTCCAGGCCGAAGGCGCGGGCCGCTTCTTCGTCATAAACCTCGTCCACGTAACCGATTTCGAGGAAGTGGTTGCCGGAGCCGAGGGTGCCGAGTTGTTCCCGGGCACGTTCCCAGGCGCGATTGGAGACTTTGTCCGGTTTAGCGCCGCGGACGCAGCCTTGTTCTTCGATGTATTCTAGATCGTTTTCGGTGCCGTACCCATGGGCCACGGCCCACTTGGCTCCCTCGGTCACGACTTTCCGGAGTTCGGAAGTAGAGACGCTGAGGGCACCGGAAGCGCCGACACCGGTGGGAATGTCGCGGAAGAGCTGGTTGACGATTTGTTGCATCTTGGGGACGACTTCGTCCCGATGGAGTTTGGTGGCCATGAGGCGGACGCCGCAGTTGATGTCGTAGCCGACACCGCCGGGCGAGATCACCCCTTCCTCCATGTCAAAGGCTGCGACACCACCGATCGGAAAACCGTAACCCCAGTGGATATCCGGCATGGCGATGGAGTAACGGAGGATGCCCGGCATGTGGGCGACGTTGGCCACCTGTTGGTGGGCATTGTCGGACTCGATGTGCCGGAGCATGCTTTCGCTGGCGTAAATCCGTCCTGGCACCCGCATCTTGCCTTGTTGCGGGATCTCCCAAACACAGTCTCGTACTTTGACCAGGTTCATAG
>CAZBKV010000360.1:0-3164 GCA_964492575.1 uncultured Verrucomicrobiota bacterium
CGATTCCTCTGAGATTGTCGAGGCCATGCGTTACTCCCTCTTTGCCGGCGGGAAACGCATCCGTCCTGTCCTATGCCTTGCAGCAGCCGAATGCTGTGGTGGCTCCTGGGAACAAGCCATGCCCCTGGCCTGTGCGTTGGAGTGCATCCATACCTACTCTCTCATCCATGATGATCTGCCGGCCATGGACAACGACGACTTTCGACGCGGCCGTCCCACCTGCCATAAAGTGTTCGGGGAAGCCATGGCGATCTTAGCCGGAGACGCCCTCTTAACCATCGCATTCGAAATCGCCGCCCAAGCCCAGCCCTCCAGCCGCTACGGAGTCAAAGACTATGTCCTCGAACTGGCCCGCGCCGCAGGATCGCGGGAAATGGTCGGCGGCCAAGCCCTGGATCTACAAGCCGAAGGCCGCCGCATCACCATCCATCGCCTTCGCAATCTCCATCTCCGCAAAACCTCCGCTCTGCTGGCCTGTTCGGTCCGTTTAGGAGCCATGAGCGCCGGGGCTTCTAAAGAAGACCTCAAAGCCCTGACTCTCTTCGGACGCAACGTCGGTTTAGCCTTTCAAATCATCGACGACATCCTGGACATTACCGTCCCCACCGAACAACTCGGAAAAACCGCCGGAAAAGATATCGCCGCCGCCAAAGCCACTTACCCGGCCCTCATCGGCCTTCCCTCATCCCGCCAGGAAGCCCAAAAACTCACCCTCCAGGCCCTGGAAGCCCTCCAGCGCTTCGGCGACCGCGCCAAAGTCTTAGAAGGAATCGGACGACTCCTCCTCGATCGAAAGTATTAGAAAAATCGCGCTACCGCCCATAACCTTCCATATGCCCTTTTGAGGTAGGGCGGCTTGTCCTCAAGCCGCCGCATGAGATTTCGTGTTTCATTTTACGGCGCGTTGAGGACAACGCGCCCTACCGCAACATGGCTTTCGGATGACAAGGAAAGGTAGGGCGGTTTGTCCCCAAACCGCCGCATGAAATTTGTGTTTCATTTTTACGGCGCGCTGAGGACAGCGCGCCCTACCATAAATAGGAACCCCGGCGCGTTGAGGACAACGCGCCCTACCACAATGGACCCTCAAAATGCCCTTTTACTTTCCAACTCGATTTGGATGAACTCCCTCCGGCGGAATCGGACGAATCCAAATGTTACGATACCGCACGCGACAACCATGATCCTGCAACATCAAAGGCCCCTTCTCCACAACCCCCCGAAACGCTGCCGCACGAGTCGCCCGCGTCACCGGAACATGATCCTGAATCAATACCCCATTGTGGAACACCGTGAAAGAACCGGGAATGATGGTCTTCCCATCCTTTGCCAACCGAGGCGGATGGAAGATAATATCATACGTCTGCCATTCGCCGGGTTTTCGGCATACATTCACCAAGGGCGGAAAATGCTCATAAAAAGCTCCCGCCATACCCGTCGGATAGGTCTTGTTATTATAAGAATCTAAGACCTGAATCTCATACCGTCCTTGAAGATACACACCGCTATTTCCCCGACTTTGTCCACGGCCTTTGACCTCAGCCGGTGTAGCCCACTCAATATGAAGCTGACAGTCCCCAAACTCCTGCCGAGTAAAAATGTTCCCTGTCCCAGGAACCACTTCCATCGCCCCATCCACAATTCGCCATCGGGCCGGTCGCCCACGAGCATCCCGCCATTTGTCCAGGCTGGTCCCATCAAACAACACAATCGCATCCGACGGAGGCGCCACCGACGGCCCCGACGGGGGTGGCTCCACCCGCGGCGGTTCCTTCCACTTAGCCTGTCCGGCTACACAACCAACCCCAACCAAAACCACCGCCAATACACTCCACCCGCCTACACGTGGGAAACCACAGAGCTTTCTTGTTCGTTGCATGTCTTCGTCCCTCCTTTCTTGTAAACCGTTCCTTTGGATTTTCCTTTCTTTGCCACGCTCTGACAAGCGTAGTCCTAAGCCCCTCGCTCAACCCTTGAAAAACCCAGCCCTTTCTGAGTTTTCTCCCACCGGTCTGTCCTGGCCCCTTGAAAGCAAAGTCTTTTTACTTTTACGTGATAAAGCTATAATAGAAATGGAAAATCAAGGAAGAAGTCATGTGCCTGATCGAGTTCATCTTAGGAATAATGAGTTTGATAATAGCTCTTCCTCTCTTTTACGTGATGTGTAAGGACATCGATTCGTCTCTTCCTCAGGCCCTTTCCCCTTTCGGAACCGTTTTGCTGATGCTTCTTCTCGTAGACATAGCCATGGTATGGGACTCCATGCATGGACATAAGCTGAAGACGATGTTCTCTATCCCCTTTTTCGCCGTCTCTCTTATTCTGGGTATCGTATTGCTTCCGGTCCCTATCCTCGGGTTATGGAGCTGGAAAAAATGGCTTAAAATTGTCACGTGGGTCAGTTTAGGAATCTCTCTGATCTTCAACCTCTGGCTTGCCACCAACTCAGACAATCTGGATGAAAACTAACTTCTCTCCAAAAGCTCTAAGGAATCCTCTTCCATCTTCTTCTCCCTTCCGCGTTCTGAGGACCGTAGGACTATAGCGCCCCCCTCGAGCCCCTCAAGGCTTCGGCGCCTTTCCCTACCGATCTCCTTCCGGAGCAAAAGCTTGCCCTTACCCTTTCCTCTCCAAGGATTACCAACCTCGAACCACCGATGCGCAGGATCAATCTTCCTCCTTGGCCGGGATCATCCCGGTCTTTCGGGCATACGCAAACAAACCACCCGCCTCAATCACCGTCTTCACGTCCCCCATCGGAACCAACGACCATTGCCGACCACTTTTAAGATCCGTAAGAAGATACTGATCCAGATCGACCCGCACCACATCGCCGGTCTGAAGCTGCTCACACAGCCGATCCTTACATTCACACGGAAACAGCTCCCCCGTCGCAACGCAGTTTCGGAAGAAGATCCGCGCAAAACTCTCCGCCACCACAACCCGACAACCGGCCGATCCCAGCGCAATCGGAGCATGTTCCCGCGAACTGCCGCAGCCAAAGTTCTTGCCTGCAATGACAATCGGATACTTCGAATCCATCTGTCCCGACTCCACGTACCGAATCGGATAGTCCGACTCAGGCAAACCGCTCAGCGCATAGGACCCGAGTTTTTCGTACTCCTCCGGAATCGTCGGAATCAGATTCAAATACTGAGCCGGAA
>CAZBKV010000361.1:0-3152 GCA_964492575.1 uncultured Verrucomicrobiota bacterium
AGAACACATCAGCGGCGTAGGAATCCGTCCCGGAGGTCGTTTTCTGATCGAGGGCAATCTCTTCGGAACAACGACCGGCTACAATGACATCATGGATTTTACGGACGAAACCGGCGGCCTTGTAGAGATTCGTAATAACCTTTTCCTGGGCGGGAGCGACGACGGACTCGACCTGGACGGAACCACAGCCTTGATCGAAGGCAACGTCTTTGCCCACTTCCACAAAAACAACTCCAGCACCAGCGAATCCTCTGCCATCGCAACCGGCAAACATGATTCTGCCCCTTCTCGTCTCACAATCGTCCGAAACATTTTTTACGACAATGATTACGGGATTGTGCTGAAAGACGGGACCGAAGTAACAATCCAAAACAACACCTTCCTGCATCATCGTTACGGGGCCCTCTGTTTCGCAGAACCGAATCGACCGTACGAGGGGCCGGCCAAATCCGTTCGGCTGGAAAGCAATATCTTCTGGGACGACCCGGTCGTCTTTGCCCATCTCAATACCAACTGGCTGGCTGCCGGGAAACTGACCGTTCAGGCAGACCGCTGCCTTTTTCCTCCTGGCATTACCTGGCCAGGGGAAGACAACTTCTCAGAAGATCCACGATTTGTGAATCCTCCGGAGGATCTGCACCTTCGGCCAGGTTCCCCGGCTTTAGGAAGTGGACTGTGGGGATTGGATCGTGGGGCGATGATCCCTTCCGGAGCCGTCATTCTCGAAGAACCACCGTTTGAAACCGCCCAAACCACCGTCACACTCCACATCGCAGGCCCTGCGATCGTGGCCTACCGCTACCGTCTGGATGGACAAGGAAAGTGGAGTTCTCCACGACCAATCGATCAGCCGCTCGTCTTGAAGGACCTCACCCTAGGTCCCCACTTTGTCGAGGTCCTCGGCCAAGATCTTGCCGGTGTATGGCAGTCTACTCCTACGGTTTCCCGCACTTGGACTGTGCTTCCTTCCGGTCCGATCATTCGACTCAGCGAGGTCCTTGCCGCAAACCGGTCGGTTCAACTCCCGGACGGAACCACACCGGACTTGGTCGAATTGGTCAATCTCGGCAACGAACCGGCCGACTTAGGCGGGTTCCGGCTCACGAATGATCCAGAGGATCCGGATCGATTCATCTTCCCAACCGGAACCACGCTGGAACCGGGAGCTTACCTGATTCTCCGAGCCGCCACAGGTCCAGCCGACCAAGGGTATTTGGGTTTCCGACTCAATGCCGATGGGGACGGCCTTTGGCTCTATGCTCCATCTGACCAAGGGCTCCAGCTCATTGATTCGATCCGTTTTGGTCCCCAAATCCCCGATCTTTCCGTTGCCCGAATGCCTGATGGGACTTGGAAACTGGCTAAGCCGACCTTCGGCCAGCCGAATCGTCCCGTTCGTACCGGTGACCCTTCCGTGATTCGGATCAGTGAATGGCTTGCGAATCCAGCCCAGGGAGGGGACGATTTCCTGGAACTTTACAATCCGGATCCTCTTCCTATCAACATCGGCGGATTCCATCTCACCACCACACCGATCGGCGATCCTACGATGTTCTCCTTCCCGCCGCTGAGTTTTCTTGCCGGTCATGCGTTCCTTGTCCTGCAAGCCGACGGAAAAGACCAACCCGGTCATCTCCCCTGGAAACTTCCGGCAATGGAAGGGACGCTGGGGGTTACGGGCCCGGATGGGCAGGTATTGGATGCAGTGGTATATCCCTTCCAGCAACCGGGTGAATCGGAAGGTCGGGTGGATCCCACGTCCAATTTCGTCCAGCGATTCTCCTGGCCGACGCCGGGTGGACCGGCCATCGTAGAATCCGAATCCTCTCCGATTGTCCTCAACGAGATTTTAGCGGAGAACCGATCTGCCCTAAGCCCCGTGGGAACACTTCCGGACTGGATCGAGGTGATGAATATCAGCGACAGTCCGGTCCTTCTTGATGGCATGGGCCTCTCGGACCGACCGGAAGAACCGTATCGGTGGACTTTCCCGGCCGGAACCGTCCTGCAGCCGGGCCAACGACTGGTCGTGGAATGCGACCCCGATCGTCCAGCCGATGCCCACAACACCGGTTTTGGCCTCAAAAACAGCGGCGAGACGGTCTTCCTCTTCGATCGGCTCAGCGTCGGAGCACGCTTGCTCGATCAAATCACGTTCGGTCTCCAAGCGGCGGACTTTTCGATTGGACGGGTTCCAGATGGAACCGGTTCCTGGCAACTTTGCATTCCAACCCCGAATCGCTCCAACATCCCTGCCCACCTAGGAAAACCTGATGCCCTGCGCATCAACGAGTGGATGGCCCGGCCGGATCGAGGGGGCGATTGGATCGAACTCTATAACCCACAACCTCTGCCCGTGGAATTAAGCGGGTTAGGATTGACCGACGATCCGAACGGTCCGGCCAAAACGGTTTTTCCTCCACTCTCCTTCCTTGGCACCGGACTGGATGCCTATCGAGTCTTGATCGCCGATGGAAATCCCGACGCCGGGGCCGATCACCTCGACTTCAAACTCTCCGGCAACGGAGAAACCATCGTCCTTCTTCTCCCGGACGGAACGGAAATCGACCAAGTAGAATTCGGCCCGCAGGATCCCGGTGTCTCCCAAGGCCGTTTCCCGGACGGTTCAAATTCCATCCTCACCTTCCCGGAAAGTCCGACCCCAGGCTGGCCGAATACCCTCTTGCCCCAACCTTACCTGCGGATCTGGATGTTGCCAGGTACGGTGGTCCGCCTCGAATGGCTCGGCCGGAAAGACCATCATTACGAAGTCCAGGCCGCCGATCGTCTTGCTCCCCCGTCTTGGAACGCCTTGGGAGAAGTAGAAGGCGACGGAGGAACCGCCTTTTTCATCGCCCCAACCCCTCCGTCTCCAATACGTTTCTATCGGGTGGTAGAGAAACCTTAAGCGGATAAAATGATCATGACTATGCAAGGCTTGAGAATTTCCAACCTCTGGGCAAAAAATCAGTCCCTACAGCCCGACCGTAGATATAGTCAGCTTTTGTGGAGCAAATCATGGACGGGACTTTGGCTTGTCCTTGTTCCACTGAGTTGGGCTGTCCTAGCAATCTCTGCAAGCCCAACACACACACACACACACACAGGGTGACATCCGAGTCGCCGTTTCTTCCCTACATACAAATTCCGAG
>CAZBKV010000362.1:0-3136 GCA_964492575.1 uncultured Verrucomicrobiota bacterium
GAAGGATGAGAAAGGGGACAGTTTCCCAAACCGTACTCTATCTGGCGTGCAAGAATGGCGGAAAGACCCCGGAGGAGGTGCTCGAAAACACCCAGTGCAGCTTTAGCACCGGGAGCGGCCCGGCCAACGTCTGCGCCTGGAACCTATATAAGAGCGACTTCGACCTGTCTGTCACAGGTATCCCTGGACAAAATATGGAGACTCCATCTACGAAATCATTCAATTGTCACTTTGTTGTGAGCCCTTCTCTTTCCACGGCCTACTACGATCCATCCTATGGAGTAAAAGCAGAAAGTATAAAGGTATATACTCCAATGGCCATCGGAGTATGGTCCATTCCATATGGCGGAGATTTGTTTTGGGCTCCACAAGAAGAGGATCCGCAAAGAGTCCTGATTGAATATGGAGAGTGAAGCCATGAGAGCGGTGAAAAAAGCAAACAAAATTGATCTGGTTATATTGGCGTCCATCGTGGGCATAGTTTGTCTCCGAGCTCAATCTACGTTTCGATTGAATTACCTGGAGTTTTCACCTCCCAACCCGATGACTCCTTATTTTTCTGCTACAGGAAGGCAAGCACTCAAACAGGATTATCGCGTCCAGATCGAGAGGGGAAGAGAGGGCGTAAAAGTACAGGTGCATCAAAGCGGGAAACTGCTTTTGTCATTACAGGGCGTCCTGGGACGCGTTGCTCTGCTCAGAGACAATTCAGGAGCCGATTGGCTATATTTTGTTGCAGCTCATCGTCCCCGTGCACTTTTTTATTTATGTCCTCTTTCCCAATGCCATGGACAGCAAATCGACCTAGCACGTTATGGAAAAGGAACGGCTTGCATACCGTGCACTTGGAGCGAGGTTCTGCCTGGTCTCATGAATCCCTATGGAGGGAGATACTGCTTAGATGCTATAGCCAGGACAGATGATATTGCTATACGTGCTTACCGGTTGAGGGATCGGCTTTGGTTATGGTCTGTTGATCCGCAAGGCTGGATTACTTTGCAATGGGCCCATGTGCCTAAAGCAGAAGATGCTTTCGGGTACATGTACTGGAAAGGGATTTTGTTAAATCCTCTGGGAGAATGTCTGGGTATTTCCCAAGAGGAAGAGGTGTTTTTTGTGGAGAAGGCCTTAAAGTCTGTTGGTTGTGGTACGGGGGTAGATTCTAAGCTTATAAGGAAGTTCCAGCACCTACAATTCGGTCCCGAAAAGTGGGCGTTGGGCTTAAAAGTGGCGATGAGCTATAGCCCGGACGCTATCGCGACTTTGTTAAAAGAACTGAAAGAGGATGAATATTCACAAGGATCCTTAGCGGGAGGACCCTCAACCCAGCTTCAGAACGTATTCCGTGCGATGACGATTGAGTTAGTTGGGCTAGCGGCAGACAAAAATCGAGAGGCTCAAGAGTTCCTTCTTCAAGGTCTGAAGACAAACCAATGGGCTAAGGCACGTTGGTTAGCAGATTCGTACCGCTTTATGGGGAAAGGAGCTACATATAGAGGTGTTGGGCTGAGTGTCGTGGCCATAGGATTAAGCGGTCAGAAAGAGCTGTGGACGAAAATCCTGGACCTGAAGCGCCAGATAGAATCCCACAAGGAATGGCCGACTCTCTACAAGGAGAAGGTGGGGTACAGTATAGTCGTAGCGTCATTTTACCGTTGGATCATACAGCAGGTAGGTAAGGAGAAGTTTGTCCGAGACATTTGGTTTCAGCGCCCGATTGCAGAATGGTGGGAACGCTGGGAAAGAAGCCACATAGGGCAGGGTTGGATCGAATGGTATGCACACCTCGTGAATCAACCGTGGATTAGATTACGACCATAGAAATAATACGAGTGGAGCTGGATGTCCAAGTCCCTGCTCAATAGTGAGGCACAGCCGTAAGACCAACGACCACTTGAACCGGCTCACAGTCATCGAGTCGGTTCCCATGGGCCCGGCCGCTCCAGCCTTGCCGTTCCGGTACGAATACCGGTACAATCAAGCCAACCAACGGATCCGAATGACCTTGGCCGACGGAACCTACTGGACCTATAGCTACGACGACCTGGGCCAGCTCATCTCGGGCACCAAACACTGGCCAGATGGCACAGAAATTGCCGGACAGAACTTTACGTACAGCTTTGATGACATCGGCAATCGAACCCAAACCGGTGGACGGGCTTCAGCCGTGTCGACGTACCAAACAAATCAACTAAACCAATACACCCAGCGCACCGTGGCCGGTGCGATCGACGTCTTCGGCCTGGCCGAGCAGGGCGTGACCGTTCTAGTCAACGGTGCCGAAGCCGATCAATGGGAGGGACCGCCTCTGGCGGGTCCGCAGAAATCGTATTTCCATAAAGTCGTCTCCGTTGACAACTCCACTAGCGCCCAATACCTGACCCTCACCATCCAGGCCGGCAATAACTCCACCACCCGCCACGCCTTTGTCCCGAAAAATCCGGAAGTGTTCGAATACGACGATGACGGCAACCTGACCCAAGACGGCCGATGGAACTACGAATGGAACGGCGAGAACCGTCTGATCCGCATGACCACCCGTTCCGACGTCCCTGGTCCACACTATCAACTCACCTTCCAATACGACTGGATGGGCCGAAGGATCCGGAAGACCGTCGTGAACCTCGACACCGGCCAAACGATTTCTGATATCGCTTTCCTCTACGATGGCTGGAACTTGATTGCCGAGGTGGACGCCCAGACTGGTGAATTAATCCGCACCTACGTTTGGGGCCTGGATCTTTCCGGCTCGATGCAAGGCGCTGGAGGAATTGGAGGACTGTTGTAGATCAATAAGGGAATGATAGAAGAGTCATATTTTGTTGCTTATGATGGCGGTGGCAATGTGGTTCGGTTATTAAATAGCTCAGATGGGGATGTAAGCGCCCAGTATGAATACGGTCCATATGGGGAACCAATTCGAGAAGACGGTTCTATGGCTCAAGAAAACCTTATTCGTTTTCGTACAATATACTTTGAAAGAGAAACACATTGTTTTTATACGACACAATCAATGGCCGCTTTATTATTTCAAGAAAGGTTTTCGAAAAGCATTCTGCAGGTTGCGGACGGTTCAGAGGCGGTCTCTTCGATTATCATATCGCACCCGTTTTGAGCGCATAAGAAACAAGGGAAT
>CAZBKV010000363.1:0-3106 GCA_964492575.1 uncultured Verrucomicrobiota bacterium
GCTTATACCACCGGGGTTATTCGGGGATTCAATCGAAGTGTCCTGCGTACCTTGGTTGGGGTTTATGAGATTGCGACCTTTCCCTTCCCCAGTTATGATCCGTGGCTGAAACCGGGGAACAAACTGATGCCGGATGCCTCCGTCGATCCCGTCTATCCGGACAGCTACAAGCCGCAGTTGATCGAGTTGCCGACCTTTGAAACGGATACAGCCTTGGGCTTTAGTGGCGGTGATGTCATACCTTTTGTACCTGGAAGTCGCTTCCGGATCTTCGATTACTAGCGGTTTCATGGATTCTTGAGGCGGCTATCCGGCTCGAAAAAGTTTAAGAAAGCTTGAAAACGGTCAGATAACCTCCGGAGTGAACTTCATTCCGGAGGTTCATTGTGTGTGTAGATCTTCCAGAGATGAAAGAGCTGGTACAAAACGCATGGGCCAAAATCAACCTTCATCTCCAAGTACTCCGACGGAGAGAAGACGGCTTCCATGAAATTGAATCGCTCTTTTATCCCATTCATCATCTGGCTGATCGGCTGAGGTTTCAAATCGGACAACCGGGAATCAAGATCTTTTGTTCCAATCCTCGAATTCCTACGGGGCCGGAAAACCTGATCTGGAAAGCCGTAAAGCGATTTTATGAACAAATCGGACGACCTGCCGAAGTCCGAATCTCTCTAGAAAAAAGGATCCCGGTAGGGGCTGGTTTAGGAGGCGGTTCTAGCAATGCTGCCCAGACGCTGTTGGCGTTAAATATTCTCTATGATTCCCCTTTGGAAAATCGAAAGCTCCAGCAACTGGCTACAGAAATCGGCTCAGACGTCCCCTTTTTCCTTCAACCTTTCCCCGCCATTGTGAAGGGTCGAGGGGATCGGGTCGAACCGATTGGAAGGTTGCCTGCCCTTGAATCCTGCTGGCTTGTTTGTCTTTATCCAGGGTTTGAGGTCTCCACTCCGTGGGCTTATCAAAGTTTGGGGCTAGAACCCGGCCAGCCATCTCCTTCCTCCCAAACCTCTTCATCCCTACAGGATTGGATAGAAACTTTTTGCAATGCTCACCAACAACCAGCCTGGGAGAAGCTGGCAAACACCCTCGAAATTCCGGTGTTTCGGAAGTATCCCATCCTAGAGCTTTATCGAGAATTTTTGCTGGAGAATGGGGCCTTGAGCGCCCGAATGAGTGGAAGTGGATCTACCGTATTTGGAATTTTCCCGGAAAAAGCCCCAGCGGAACAGGCTCAAAAGAAGGCTCTCATTCAATTTGGATCGCAAATCTGGTGCCGACTCTTTCCCCTTTTCATTCCGGAGTAAAGGAGAATTTCTTAGGCGGGCAGGTTCCGCCCTGTAGTAGTTACAGTTAACTTCCCATGCTTCACTCCTTTGGCACAAAGGAGCCGATCGGCGATTCGTTGGATCTTAGTAGGGCTCCCTTTCACCACGATGACCTCAAGACAATTATCGCGGTCTAGATGAACATGGAGGGCGGAAATGATTTCGGAAAGATGTTGATGCTGGGCTTCTGTAAGTTCTTGTTGGACAGAAGCTTTATGGTGATCGTAAACAAGTGTAATAGTACCTGCGAGTTCCTCGTTTCCCTTGGCCTGGGCATGTTCGACAAGACAGTCTCGGATGAGATCCGCCACGGCTTGGGATCGGGTCGGATAGTTCTTTTCCTGAATCCATTGGTCAAATTGGCGAAGCAAGGACTCCGGAACTGATACACTAAATCGTGCGACTCGTTCTTTTGCCATAGTTGTAATGATAAAACGTTTTTTGGTTTCGTCCAGTTCCTCAAGGGGCTGAAAAAAGAGGGCTTTCTTTTAAAACAGAGAAAACCTCTTCCTTCTTAGGGGAAGAGGCCTTCTCTGTGTGCAGGGAGAGAGGATCGTAAAGTGGGAAAGAGGACCTTTATCGTCGTTTGCGGGCGATCCACGCCATCCCACCCAAACCAAGGAGGAAAAGGGCGATTGTGCTAGGCTCCGGAACCGCTAAGACCGTGGCCGCAAAATTCGCCGGTTGGCCGTTAGCAAATTGATACAAAGTCCATCCTTGTTCTGGATCATAAACCCAGAAGTCATCGTAACTACTGCCGATTTGGACCTCGTCTGCAACCCACAGACCGGTCTGATATTCCGTCAAAGGCCCTTTGAACTGAACCGTCCAGGCAATATTTGAGGGAGCAAAGAGAGGCTCACCATCTGTCGTAAGGTCAAAGACCAAAGTACCGGAAGGATCCAAGACTTTGGTAGCTTCGTAAAGGAGGGTTCCTGGAGTCGGATGTCCATAGGAGCCAGCACTAGGAGGTCCATCCATCACATACAAACGAAGAGTGACAGTTCGCTCATCCAGCGGATGTTCAAATCCATTCCAGTATTCCAAAATGAATTTGGTCAACGCATTGAAACCTCGCCCTCCATTGTCCAGGGTAATCTCATCTCCATATTCTACATCTTTGAAAAAGACCCAATCGTCGTAAAACGTCTTGCTAAATCGTACCGCTCGATACGCCGTGTATTCCGGAATGCTATTATAAGAGAAGAGAACCTGGGAAGAGGTTTCAGAGATCTCAATAACTCTGTTGGTGGAGGTATTTTGGCCTATCTGGTGTGTCGCGGCCTGAACCGACCCAGCGGCCCATACTCCCACCAGCACTCCTACCATTGAATGTAGAATCTGTTGTGTCCTCATAACGATCCTCTCCCTGCTTTTATTGTTAGCAATCTATGGCCAAAATCATCCGCACTGCCACCTTCTCTCTTCCCGTCTCTTATGTCAAGAGTTTTTTCTCAATTTTTTTCAAATCCTCTGGTGCGCGCGAGAGGACTTGAACCTCCACCCCTTGCGGGACCAGATCCTAAGTCTGGCGCGTCTGCCAATTCCGCCACGCGCGCATCCTTTCGGATATTCTTTACCTTATCCATTCCCTGCTCCCCTAGCAAGCCCGGAATTTCCGTTTTTTTCCCAACCCAATGAAAAAGAAACGGAAAACTCAGCCTAAATTAAGATTGCAAAGGAACGCCACCGTCGCCACTTCTTACTCTTGAAGATGCTCGCAACCGTCTTTTCAGCCACCATCCATGGAATCGACGCCCTTCCGGTGGAGGTAGAAG
>CAZBKV010000364.1:0-822 GCA_964492575.1 uncultured Verrucomicrobiota bacterium
AAGAAGTCTTGGAGAATATCCGAGACGCCATCCGTCTGCACATTATCGATCGCCGAGAAAACGGGGAAGATATCCCTCAGGCAAAAGAAGTAAGTCTCACATCCTTGGAAGTGACAGTATAAGTGAAAAACTTCCCCGCGTAACAGCCGATCAAATGATGCGGGTCTTAGAACGAATCGAATTCTCACTTAGCCGTCAAAGCGGAAGCCATAAAATTTACAAAAACTTCCAAGGAAAACGAGTCACAGTTCCCTATCATCCTGGCAAAATTCTTCATCCCAAGATCCTGAAAAGAATCTTAACAGACACCGGGCTTGCAGTAGAAAAGCTGAAAGACCTACTTTAGAGCTTGAATTCTCAAAAGTATGCCGTCACGTGCTATTACCTTGTCACGCGTCACCTCCTCACGCTGTCACACATCACCCACTTTTCCTCATGGATCCCAAAATTCTAACAGAAATCATTCATCGAATTGTCCGGGTAGCTCAACCTGACAAAATCATCCTTTTCGGCTCTGCAGCTCGAGGAGAAATGGGACCCGACAGCGATTTGGATCTCCTAGTCGTCAAATCAGGAGTCACCCATCGGGGGTATCTAACTGATACAATCTACGAAAATCTCATAGGAGTCGGGCAAGCGGTGGATGTGGTGGTCGTAACCCCAGAGGATATAAAACGCTACGCCGATGCCTTCTGCCTTGTTATCCACCCCGCATTAAAAGAAGGGAAAGTAGTCTATGAACGAGAAACGGTTTCCTCCGAATGACCCTCGCGAATGGCTAAATAGAGCTAAAAGCAACCTTGCCCGAGCACGTGTAAAGAT
>CAZBKV010000364.1:832-3104 GCA_964492575.1 uncultured Verrucomicrobiota bacterium
CCTTACGTCCATGACCTAGCTGAACTCCTAACCCTTGTAGAGCAAACCGGACAATCGATTCCTGATTCAGTTAAACGAGCAGCAAGATTAACCCGTTATGCTGTCATCATGCGCTACCCCGGACTTACCGAGCCGGTAAGTCGTAAAGAATACGAGGAAGCAGTAAGGATTGCAGAAGCCGTGGTGCGTTGGGGTGAAGAAGTAATCAGCACTTCACCCTCTTCATTCTCACACACTTCAGAGACTTGAGCCAGAAACGTTCCAAATCGTACGTTACAATGTTCCGTATCCCGATGCCCCTATCACGTGTCACCTCCTCACGCTGTCACGCGTTACGTGTCATGAATGGAGAAGGACCGCCTCCCGACGGATCCATAATAGTGTAGCTACGCTCGTCAGAGCGTGGAGAAAAAGCAATAGCTTAGCTCAAGCTCTCCAACCTTGCTCATCCCTTAGAACACGATGGAAAGACCCAGAAGATAGAAAACATAGGGCTTTCGCGCATTCGAGTAATGCTTTTAGGTCTAATCCGTTCCATCCGTGAAAGCTAATCATACCTTGTCACGCGTTACGTCGTTACGTTGTCACGTCGTCACCCAAAAATGCAACACTCCATCATCCATCTCGATTCACCTCTTCTTTCTTTATCCTTTACGGAACGCTTAGATCTGATCGCGTTCCTAAAACAAGTTTTGATAACGCACCCGCAAATCCAATTTGCCTATCTCTACGGCTCCTTGCTAAAAGACAGACCATTCCACGATATCGACATTGGAATTTACTTGGAAAAGGAAAAATGAAATTTCATGCTACAGCTTGAGGACAAGCTACCCTGCCTTTCCTTAACATCCGAAAGCCATGTTATGGCAAGACCCGTTGTCCCCAACGCGCCCAGAAAAACCTACTTGTGGTAGGGCGTGTTGTCCCCAACGCGCCGGGGAAAGGAGGAAATAAAATTTCATGCGGCGGTTTGAGGACAAACCGCCCTACCTACCCCTGGGCATTCGAAAGGAATTGAAAGGTAGGGCGCGCTGTCCCAGCGCGCCGAATGAGAGAGACGGCTTACAGCCGGTCCAGATACGCCCTATAAAAACCCATGCAAGAGAATAACCCTACAAATCACGACATAGACTTCAAGGAACCTCCTCCCCTCTTCCACTATCCAGCCAAGCAACGTCAGGAAATCCTCGCGGCGTTGAAAGAGGTTCTGGCGACGCAGCCAGAGGTGGTTTTCGCCTATGCATACGGTTCGTTTGTGGAGGATCGCCCTTTCCACGACATCGACGTAGGCATCTATGTAGCGGCGGAGCACGAAAAGAACGCGACCTCGTTGGCGTTGGACACGGCAATGTCTTTGGAGGAGGCTGTGAGACGCCTTCTCATGCAGGAACCGCGAGGTAGATCGCGGGAAAACCATCCTCGCTTGCGTTGTCCTCCTGTGGACGTGCGGGTATTGAACCAGGCTCCTGTGAGCTTCTGTTACCACGTACTGCGGGGACGCACCCTTTTCTCCCGCGATGAGGAGGCACGCACGCGTTGGGTCGAGCGGATCATTTCCCGCTATCTCGATTCTAAACCCCTCCGGCACAGGGCATTGAAGGAGGCCATGCTTTCATGGACCTAAACCGAGATTTAATCCAGCAGCGCTTCCAAGATATCCGGCAATCCTTAGAACGATTGGAGCGCATCAAAGAGATCCCAAAGGAAGCCTTCCTCAGCAATCAAGACACGCTCGATCTGGCATGCTATCGCTTGTTAGTTGCCATAGAGGCCGTGATTCAGATATGTTTCCATGTTTGTGCTCGACAGCTGCAGCGGGTGCCAGAGGAATACGCCGAAGGCTTCGCGATCCTGGGCGAAGCGGGAATTATCCCCCCACAGTTGAGTCGAAACCTTCAGAAGATGGCCCGCTTCCGTAACCTGCTCGTCCATCTCTACTGGAGCGTTGACTACGAGAGGTTATACGACATTATCCGCGAGAACTTAGACGATCTGCGCCAGTTTGTGCGGGCGATCGGGAAGTTGTTATAAAATCCGAAAGCTATGTTATGGTAGGCCCGCTATCCCAGCACGTCGAATGGGAGGGTTTCCCGGCCGGTCCGCAAAGATTCATGGGAGGGACGGCCTCCTGGCCGGTCCGCAAAGATTTATGGAAGGGACGGCTTACAGCCGGTCCGTTAAAAACCGAAACCATTTGGGAAGGACAGCCGGTCCGCAATAAATCCTAAAAAAATGAACCAACCCCACCGGACCGCATACAATGCCTTATCAC
>CAZBKV010000365.1:0-1340 GCA_964492575.1 uncultured Verrucomicrobiota bacterium
AGGCCCAACAACAGACCCCTGAAACACCCCGCACCTCCAACGTTCCTTCACCTGCAGTTTCCAATCCGATGCCGGCAGCCTCTGCGGCCTCCGCGCCACCGTCCAAATCCGCTTCCACACAAACTCCTTCCTCTGCTTCGTCCCGACCCTCTTCCTTTGCTCCTTCTTCCTCCGCTGAACGGGCCTCTCAGCAACCATCCGGGGTTTCTTCCTCTCCTTCGACAGCTTTAAAGGAAAAACCGGAAAAGGAAAAACCGGAACCACCTCAATCACCACGTCCCGAGCCGTCTGGTTCAACGGCCCCTGCGAGTTCCAAGGCCGTTTCCCAACCAGAACCTCCATCCTCTCAACCGGCTCTTCCCGCGGCCTCTCCTTCTGAACCCTCAAAGGAACTGCAGCAGCTCTGGCAACAATTGCTCCAGACTCTGGAGAAACGTCGAGCTTCTGTCACATTGCTTAACCTCCGGGCCGCTCAACCGATTCGATTCGATGGCAAAGTGCTTACCCTTTCCATTCCAGAGAATCAAAAGAAGATTCTTCCTTTACTCAAATCCCCTCGCACGAAGGCCACGATCATTCGAGCTCTAGACGCCATCGGTTACGCAAATGTCGAATTACAATTTGAGATCCAGACCTCCATTACAAGGATTGCACCAGCGGTCGAAAAACTGGCTAAAAAGGTCCTTCGGAATCAACCCCAAGCTCCTTCTGGGGCTCCGGCTTCTTCTATCCCGGCAGAGGATCCAAAATCGTTCCAAGACGACCCAGCCATTCAGGAAGCGTTGAAAATCTTTAAAGCCAAAATTGTCAAGACCATCCCAATGCCGAACGATCAACCCAACGGCGAAGCCTAAACAAACAAAAAGGAGTAAAAACCATGGCAGGACTCAATAAATTGCTAAAGCAAGCGGCTCAGATGCAGCGCCAAATTCAGGCCATTCAAGAGTCGCTGGCTCAGCGGACGGTAGAGGCCACCAGCGGTGGAGGAGCTGTGCGCGTTGTAGCCCGGTGCGATGAAACGATTCAATCGATTGAAATCCAGCCGGATCTTCTCCGGCCTGAAGAAAAAGAGATGGTCGAAGATCTGGTCCTTACCGCTGTGAATGCGGCTCTGGAAAAGGCCAAGGAGACTGTACAGCAGGAATTGGCGAAAGTGACCGGCGGCCTTCCTTTGCCAGGATTGATGGGATGAAAAATCAAAAGGCTTCTTCAATCCACATCCTCTGGCAAATTTGCGAAGAGGGGAGAAAAGGAAGAGTGGGGAGGCCGTTTGTCCACAAACCAACGCAAAGAGCCTTATTTTTGGCGTCGATCAAAGAACTGCCTTTGAATGAGAAAAT
>CAZBKV010000365.1:1350-3055 GCA_964492575.1 uncultured Verrucomicrobiota bacterium
CAGAAAGCCAAAGATTGCGGGAAAGGTAAAGGCGTGCTGCACTCAGCGCGCCGAAAGAGGGACCGAAAAGTTTTCTTCCGAGTCGTGGTTTGTGCAGACACCAACTAAAAGTAAGAAGCGATGACTTCTCTTCCTTCTTCCTTACAAGAACTAATCGAAGCGTTAGGCGCTTTACCGGGGATCGGCCCTCGATCGGCAGAACGGATCGCTCTTCACCTGGTTCAGGAAGGGCGGGCTGCGGCTGAGGTATTGGCTCAGAAGTTGGTTCAGGCTCTGGAGAAAGTTCAATTTTGTGAGCGTTGTGGGGGGCTGACGGAGGTCCAACCTTGTCCTATCTGTTCCGATCCGAATCGAGATCCTCACCTGTTATGTGTCGTGGAGCGGCCGATTGAGATCCCCTTGATGGAGAAGGCCCGGGTCTATCGCGGTCGTTACCATGTTCTGGGAGGTCGGATTAGTCCACTCCGTGGCATTGAACCGGAGGATCTTCGGATTGCTCAGCTGGAGGACCGGGTTCGGGCCGAAGGGATCCAAGAAGTGATCCTTGCCCTTTCTACCAGCGTAGAGGGGGACGCTACTGCCCATTATCTTGCGGAACGGTTGCGACCCCTGGGAGTCAAAGTTACTCGCTTGGGATACGGTTTACCGGCGGGGACCGACCTTGAGTTTGCCGACGAACTGACCCTGACCCGGGCATTAGAGACCCGTCAACCGGTTGAAGGATCTTAGAGAAATTTTTCGACGGATCCGAAGCGAGATTCAAAAATCGAGAACTGTCTATGTCTGCTGCCATTGAACTTGTTGCATGGGATTTGGGGAATGTGCTCGTAGCGTTCGATCCACAAGAGGTCATTCGGCAGGTAGCCCGGCACTCTGAAGGAGGGATCGAAGCAGTGACTCACTTTGTCATGAAGTCCCCATGGCTGGAACAATACGAGCGGGGTCAGATTTCGACCGAAGAGATTTTTCAGCGTTTCCAAAAGGAATGTGGCTATCGGGGGACATTAACGGAACTGGCTGAGGATTTGACCGGACACTTTTCGGAAATCCGTCCCATGGTCCGCCTGCTTCGCTGGTTGAAAGGTCAAGGGTATCGTTGTTGTGCATTTTCTAATACCAATCCTTTAGCCACCGAGCGAATCCGCCGATTTTCTTTCTGGTCCGAATTCGACTTTGCCGTCCTTTCCTACGAACATGGGGCCATGAAACCCGAGCCTCGATTATACGAAGTGGTGGAAGAGCAAGGACGCTGTCAGGGGTCTCAAATTCTTTATTTCGACGACCGGCCCGAAAACGTGGCCACCGGCCGTCAACGAGGATGGATCGCCATTCATCATCAGAACATCGAGGAAACCTTCCACCAACTCCGCCAACTTAGGCTCCTTCCCCGTGAGACGGCTTTTCTGATCCAATCTTCGCCGGAGCGATGAAAATCCGGGAGCCGATTCTCCAGCAGCCCTCCCAGTCAGCCAGGGTCTATGAATCCCTGAATCGAGCCTTTTCCATTGCCGTTCCTATTCTTCTTTACCGGGGACGTTTTTGGGTGCGGATTCCCACCGGATCGCGTCGACTCGCCTGGGAATGGAGTCTTGTGCTCCTAAGCCAGGGAATCGAGCCAATCTTGCTTCGTTCCGTTGAGCATCAATCCTGGGTCTTACTTGTTTTACCCGAACAGTTTGATTGGGCCTGGCAGGTTCTCCATCAG
>CAZBKV010000366.1:0-386 GCA_964492575.1 uncultured Verrucomicrobiota bacterium
ATTGGTTTGGGAGGTAAGTTGGTTTTGAAGAGAGGGGAATTTGGATGGTAGGGTAGCTGCCGGGGTTGAGGTCCGGGAAGAGAGGTTAGTTGGAGAAGAGCGGCTAGGGGTTGGAGGAGTGGGAACGGACGGTTTGGGAAAGGAGGACGGTTGAGGAAGTTGAGGTAAGGCAGGGGCCTTGGGCACGGGATGGGTGATCCCTGCGTGGTTGGTGCTCTTGGTCGAAGGAGGGATTGATCCTGGCGTTGTGGTAGCGGCGATGAGCCCTACCGTTCCCCAGAGAATCCCAATCCAAAGAATGGTTGTTTTCACGGCTACTTCCTCGCGGCGATGGTTGGTGGTTTAGGTTTTGTAGTTTTGGATTTTCGTGTTCGAGTTTTTTGATA
>CAZBKV010000366.1:396-3051 GCA_964492575.1 uncultured Verrucomicrobiota bacterium
GGAGCGAATAGCGTGGTGGATCGGGTCGGATTTCCAGATCCCGCACGCGGATCATGGTATGCTCTACGCCCAGGGTATAGAGGAAATTGATCAGGGCTTCGTTGTCGGATTGGAACGAGACATTCAGGACCTGCTCGTCAAAGAAGGCATTGGTACTGGTGTTGCTTCGGGAGGGCATTTGCCGGGTCCCTAAAATGGTGAGGTGATTTTGCTGGGCGATCTGTTGAACTGTTCGAAGGAGTTGAAGGGCTCGTTCTTCGGGCATGACCGAAAGGCCTTGTTGTCGCAGTTCGATCAAACGGCGTTGATAGAGGTGGGCCTTGGCCACTTCGGATTGGTATTGCTGGAGTTTTTTGCGGGCTTCGGCGAGTTTTTGCTGCAGCTCACCCCAGCGTCCAAATTGTGGCCAGACGAACGAGACGTTGAAGACGATAAAGAGGATTGTTCCGACTCCGAGGAGGAATCGGCGTTCGGCAGGTCGTAAGGTACTGAAGAAGGACTGGGCCATCGCTTTCTAGAACGGGGCTGGGGTCTCAAGTTCACAGACGATGTTCCACCGGGCCGGTGCGTTGCCTCGGACCAAGATGGTCTTGGTGATGACGGAGCGAAAGAGTTTTCGGCCATTGACGGTGACACGGGCTAAGGCCTCGTTGAAGGCCGTGACTCGATCCTGGCGATCGGATGGGACGGTTCCTTGGATGGAAAGGGTTTTGCCGTTGGAGAATTGGAAGTAATCGAGTCGCATTTCCGGGGGTAGGTGTTCCGAGATGGCCTTCAAGCAGTCCAGGGCAGCAAAGCGGAGGTCGAGCTGTTCTTGAAGGATTTGGACCTGGGCTTTTAGGGCCAGGGCGTTGGTGTAGGCATGATAGAGTTGGGCGACCCGCATTTGGGTCTCGTCGAGTCGAAACTGCTGGATATTAAAGACAATGAGATACCCCAGGGCCCCAAAGAGGTAAATCAGGAGGGCTGCTTGGGCAATGAGCAGACCGGCGCGGCTTCGGGAGCGTTGGCGGTAGGCTTGGGCTTTGTCGGCCGGCAGCAGGTTCAGGCCGGTCGGCTGCTGGGCCAGCCGTTCGGCCAAGCGGGAAGGCTGCAGATCGGTCTGGATTTCTATCCGTTTGGGAGCGAGCGATTCGAAGACCGGCTGGAGCAAGGCTTGATTTTGTTCGGATAAAGTCACGAACCAGGGCGTCGAGGCATGGTACCACCCGGCCAATTCACCGGCCCAGAGGGCTTGTTGGAGGAGATTACGGAGGATGGGGGCTGCTTGTTCGCCTTGAGGCAGGGGGATGAGAAGGGCATGCTCGAGTTTGCCGGCGTGCCAGAAACCGGCCAGGGCAAGGGAACCTTCCGGGGTGGGATAAATCCAGATTTGGACGGCGTTTTCCTCCTGGGGTTTTTCCAGCAATCCGAAGATCCACGGATAGTCAAGTCGATCGGCATAACAGCCGATCTGTTCATACTGTTCCAGCGCGGCTTCAACCGCCCCCTTGGGCATAAGTAGGACCAGAATGCGACGTCCTTCGGTGTCGGGAGAAGGAAGTTCAGTCCAGCTCCATTGGATCTCGGCAATTGGAACCGGAGAGAGACTCTCCAGTTGGAGCTCGATCATGGAAGGAATCTCATGGGGTTCACAAGGAGGTAGTTCCAGCACTCGGACAAAGGCTCGTTCCGGCGGAAGCCAAGCGATGATTTCGTGGGGCTGGAAGGAAAGGGCCCGTTTTTGGAACGATTTGGGGAGAGGTTTTTCAGGATCTCCTTCGGTGCTTGCGACGCAACGGGTCCGTGGACCGCATTCAAAAAGCCAGGCATGCCACCCGTTAGGGGTGAGATGGAGGAGGGTGCATTTGCGATGGGTTTTGGACGAATTGCGTTTCACGGCTTATTCATGCGATTCCCTTGTTGGTTGGAAGGCAGCGGTCTGGCTGGAGCGAACTCGATGGGAAAGGGTTTCGTCTTCCATCAAGGCGGCCAGGTGTTCTTCGGTTTGGGTGACCCGCAATACTTCCTCCACTGTTGTCGGTCGTTCGGGGTCCTGGGTCCGGTACCATCCGGCTTGTCGGAGGGTCTTCATTCCGGCGGCTACGGCGCGCTCTCGAATTTCGGAAGCTGGGGCGCGGTTCATGATCAGGTGACGGATGTCTTCGGTCACGATCAGCAGCTCGTAAATTCCAGTGCGGCCTTGATAGCCTAGGAAGCGGCAGGCTTCACAACCTTCTCCGCGGTAGAATTTCGGATTGGGAAAGATATCGAAGGGGAATTGCTTGCTGCGGAGGTAGGCATAATCAAATTCCTGTTCTTTCCGGCATTCTGGGCAGACCAGTCGGACCAACCGTTGAGCTAATACAGCCTCCACCGAAGAGGCGACCAGGAAGGGCTCGATCCCCATATCGATCAGTCGTGTGAACGCGCTGGGGGCGTCGTTGGTGTGTAAGGTGCTGAAGACGAGGTGTCCGGTCAGGGCGGCGCGGATGGCGATCTCGGCCGTTTCCAGGTCTCGGATTTCCCCAACCATGATCACGTTGGGGTCTTGGCGGAGGATATGACGCAGCCCGGTTGCAAAGGTCAGTCCGATCTCCGGTCGAATGGGAATCTGGTTGATCCCTTCGATTTCGTATTCCACCGGGTCTTCGATGGTGATGATGCGTTTGGTGG